>NZ_JBZQJF010000042.1:0-16882 GCF_059905295.1 Mangrovibacterium sp. | reverse complement strand
TTAGGCGATATGATGTTCTCAAATCAATCGGTTGATAAAATGGAAGATCGTCCGGTTGAGGTTAATCACCCGATGGAGGAAAATCCGCGCGTGAAGCAGCTGAAAACCAAAGAGCGTTTTGCTTTCGATAAAGATGGGAAACCATTCTCAAAAATTAAACAATACGGTTTGCGCGACGGTATTTTCGAAGCTGTCGTTGACCGATTCTATAAAGATCCAACCCTGGTAGCCTATGGCGAGGAAAACCGCGACTGGGGTGGTGCATTTGCCGTTTACCGTGGTTTGACTGAGGCCTTGCCTTATCAACGCCTGTTCAACTCACCTATTGCCGAAGCTTCCATTATTGGTACTGCCATTGGTTATGCGATGTGTGGCGGACGGGTGATTCCGGAGATTATGTACTGCGACTTCCTGGGACGTTGCGGCGACGAGGTGTTCAACCAATTGCCCAAATGGCAGGCCATGAGTGGTAATGTAATTAAGATGCCGGTTGTGATTCGTGTATCAGTTGGTTCGAAATACGGGGCACAGCACTCGCAGGACTGGACTGCGCTGGCTGCTCATATCCCCGGGCTGAAAGTTTGCTTCCCGGTAACGCCGTACGATGCCAAAGGGTTGATGAACTCGGCTTTGCAGGGAACCGATCCGGTTATCTTCTTCGAAAGCCAACGTATTTACGACATTGGTGAGCAGTTCCACGAAGGCGGTGTTCCTGAAGAGTACTACGAAATTCCGTTTGGAGAGCCTGATGTAAAACGAAAAGGTTCGGATGTGACCATCCTGACCATTGGTGCAACCCTATACCGGGCGCTGGAAGCTGCCGACCAGCTACAGGAAAAATATGGTATGAGTGCCGAGGTGATCGATGCCCGTTCGTTGGTTCCGTTTAACTACGAACCGGTGATCGAGTCGATCAAGAAAACCGGTCGCATTGTGATTTCAGGCGATGCTTCGGCTCGTGGTTCATTTATGCGCGATTTAGCTTCAAACATTACAGAGTTGGCCTTCGACGAGCTGGATGCTCCGCCAGTAGTTGTTGGTTCACGTAACTGGATTACGCCGGCTTATGAGCTGGAGAACTCATTCTTCCCGCAAGCCAGCTGGATAATCGATGCTATTCACGAAAAAATTGTACCGCTGAATGGCCATGTTGTATCAGGCAATTTTACGGAGCCCGAACAAATTCTACGAAACAAGTTGGGAGTTTAACAGATATAGATTTATGGATTGATTTTACGGCCGGGTGATGCTTATCATCCGGCCGTTTCTTTTATACCTTCAATCTTGGATTGACCGGGAGTGGATTGACCGGGTGACTCAAAGTCACCCGGTCAATAAGAAGTCAGAACCGGCTGGCTTCGGTTTCGAGTTCTTTCACCAGCTCCTCCAGGTCAGCATTGCCGGTTATTTCGGCCTGCATGGGCAGGAAATTGAGCAGCTTGCGCAGGCTTTCTTCTAATGGTGGGCGAACGGTTGTGGCGGCATCAACCTCGTTGAAGGTCGTTTTTGCTGCATTTACCTTGCGCTGGGCTGTTTCGAAATCGGTGTTGGCCTGCACGAGCAAATCAAACCACACGGTAGCCTGTATCTCGTTCAGGGCGGAGTTAAAGTTGGCGTTTAGCGTATCGGTGACATTGTGGATAATGGCTGTTTCTGTTGCATGCCCCAAGCGGGTAACCCCGGGGCCATTTTTGTCTATTTCGGCCAGTAAAGTTCCTGCTTTTTCGGCTAAATCGGGATGGCGCCGGTAGTTTTTAATATGCGTACGGAAAGCCACCCACATTTGGTCGCGGAAGTTATCGAGTTGCGCAACTTCGGCCGCACTTAGCACGCCTTTTTCCATACCCGTTTTGTACTGGTTGTAATCATCGGTAAATTGTCCGAAGTAGAAATCGATCCCCATTTCGGGTGTTTTAACAGCTAGGATCAGTTCGTACACCCGCATACAAAAAGTAAACAGGGCGTTGTTGTTTAATTTTGATAGTCCAATTTTAATCATCGCTTTTGGTTTTTAGTTTTGATATTGCTCGAAAAAAAAATCGTCAGTTGCGCACTAATTCTGCTCTTCCCTGACTCGCAGATGTGGCTACTCATGTACTGAGTGGTGTCAACTTAATCTCGGGTACAGCCGCTCATGTGCTGAGTGATGTTACCTGACCCTCGGATTTGACTACTCATGTACTGAGTGATGTTATCTGACCCTCGGATTTGGCTACTCATGTGGTGAGTGCTCTTACCTGACCCTCGGATTTGCCTACTCATGTGCTGAGTGGTGCTACCTTCCCTTCGGATAAGGCTACTCATGTGCTGAGTGGTGCTACCTGCCCATCGGATGACTCCGCAATATAAGGCGGGACTATTCCGGCAGATGACCTTCACAGCCGTAACGCCAAGGGAGCTCAAAATTCAATAAATAAAAGGCTAATTTGTCCTGACCTACGATACTTTACCGGTCGCTATAGCCGCAATTTCAACGTGAAGTATTAATATAATGTATTTTGATTAACCGGGCACAACCAAGGAGGGTGTTTTTGGGCATGAGGGCAGTTGTTAACTTCTCCAAAGTTTAGAACTTTGGAAAAAGCAGTGAGTTAGGAGAAAGTTTGTAAGGTGTAGTTTTCAGTTCACCAAAGCCGATATAACCCGGGTCGTGTCAGCTGCAGGCACCGTATCATTGGGGTTGAAGGGGATTTCCTGCAAGCGGATCATCATCGAATCTTTCAGATGGGTATACTCAGGCATAAGCGATTCTTTGACCGGCTCAACTGGTGGTGCTTTTACCTTCAGCGGATCCATAGGCGATCCGTTGCGGAAAACGCGGAAGTCCAGGTGCGGACCGGTTGCCAGCCCGGTTTTACCTACGTAGCCAATTACCTGTCCCTGGTGAACGCGAACGCCCGGAGCCATTCCCTTGGCAAAGTTGTTCAGGTGCATGTAGCTGGTGGTGTAAACCGAGTTGTGTTTGATGTACATGTAGTTTCCGCCGCCACGGGCCTGGTAGCCTTTGCGGGTAATAACACCGTCGCCAATGGCATGAACCGGCGTACCAATGGGGGCTGCATAGTCGACACCGTGGTGTGGGCGCCTGATTTTCAGTACGGGGTGGTAACGACTGTTCGTAAACCTGGAGCTAATACGGGAGAATTTCAAAGGCGCTTTCAAAAAGGCTTTCTTCAGGCTTTTCCCCTTATCGTCGTAAAAGCTGAAGATGCTGTCCTGCTCAAAACGAAAAGCGTAGAAATCTTCGTTCATGTTTTGAAACTGGCAAGCATAGATGGCGTTGATGCCAACCGGAATGCTGTCGACATAGTTTTCTTCGTAAATAAGACGGAACTTATCACCGCTCTGAATGCCGAAGAAGTCGATGGTCCAGGCATATATTTCCGACAGCTCAATGGCCAGCACCGGGTTGATATTATTATCGGTCATTGCGTTCCACAGCGACGATGTAATAACACCCGAGGCGGTTTTTATTTTGCGGGTAATTGGTTTTTCCCCTTTGTAAATCGACAGGCTGTCGGTTAGCTGGTAAACGACATACTCAATGGGGTCGACTTCATACACAAAATAGCGGGCCTCGCGGCTGCTATCGGGTGTGCTGAAAAAATAGTAATCGTTACCGCTTTTTAACTTGCGAACATCAAAGACAGATTTCGATTTTTGAGCAATGTCGGCAATTGTTTGATACGAAACACCGTAAGGGAGCAGAATGTCCGACAGGTTTTGGTTTCGCTTTATTTTTCCGGGTTCTATGTAGAATGAATCCACCGGAAGACCGAACTTTAATACGGGTTCCGGGATGCTTACTTCTTGTTCTTCCTGTAATTGAGTTGGGGGTATGCCGGATTTTCCTTTTTCAATAAAAATCCAGGTGACTAACGCGATTGCTGTTACAATAAAAACTCCTTCAACCCAATACTTCTTCATACTATATTTTGATCTTTTCGAACCCGTTTCCATAAACTCCCATCACACTTCCCATGGAAATGAAGGCGTCCGGGTCAATTTCCTTTAATTTTCTGAATATCATACTCGATTCGCGTTTGCGAACGACGGTCATGACTATTTTAGTGTCTTCCTTAGAATACCAACCGGTACCATCGATGACTGTAACACCCCGATTGGCATTTTGGTTGATATAGTCGGCTACCTCAACAAATTTCTTCGAAAATATAAAAATTTGGGCAGAAGCATTGGCCCCGCTTAAAAAAGCATCAATTGCATACGAAACTACCCACATGTTAACGTAGCCGTAAACCAATTTTGCCGGAGAATTGAAAATGAAATAACTGGAACCAATAATTATCACATCGCAATACATGATGATACGTCCGGGGCTTACGTTGCGGTATTTGTTAATAACCATTGCAATAATGTCGGTGCCACCGGTGCTGCCGCCACGAGTAAACACCAGACCGATGCCGACTCCGCCAAGCATACCACCTAATACCGAGGATAGAAAGATGTCGTCGATTAGCGGCTCTTTGATGAGGCCCGGAGTAATCCAAAAGAGAACTGTGGCAACCAGCATGCTCCAGATTGTCTTAATGCCGAAGCTTGCGCCTAAAACTTTAATGGCAACAAGGATCAGAAAGACATTGATGATGAAATATGAAATGGCAATGGGAAACCCGGTGCTATAGAATAACAGGGCCGATAAACCACTTACGCCTCCACCGGTAATTTCGGCAGGAATTAAAAACAAAGTCCATCCAACGACATATAAACTCATCCCCATCGTGATGATGAAATAATCGCTTAACAACGTTCTTAGTTTCAATTTACGTTCTTCAGTCATTGCTCAAAAATGTTTACCTCGTTAATTGCTGATGTTTATTTAAAACGGGCGCAAAAGAAGAATATCTAAGCCGAAAAAATCATGTTAAAAGTCATGAGTAACGTAAATTTTCCGAAAGTTTACATTGTGTTTAAGTTGCTGGTTGCTAGTCGGTATGTGGTTGTTTTGAAAGCCTGATTTTTGTCATTTTTTTGAGATGAGTTACGAGTGCACATACCTCAAGATTGTGCACTCGTAATTGTTACTTTATTGATTGATTAGATCGTATATTTCCTTTGGGGTTATGTCGTTCTCTTCAGCAATGGCCCGTAGGTTTTGTTTTTTGTCGGCAATAATGTCATTCTCCTCCAATAATCCGATTATCTCGTCAATTGGCTTGTTAAGTTCGTTGCATAGCGTTTCGAGTGATTTCCGACCAATGCCGCTGCCCTGCATTTGTGATGCTGGTTTGCGGGTCAGTTTCTCGTAAATGGCCATTGGTGTTTGGTTGTTTTGCGCGGCGATTTCCTGCAATGTTTGGGTTGAAGTATTCTCGAAGTTGATCTTGTTGCGCTTCAACTTATCGGTAATTTGTTCTAAGGTCAGATTATCCAGTTGATGGTCCAGCTCGGCTAATGTTAGTAGTTCAGCATGAGGTACAGGCGGTGTTTCTTCCGTCTTTTCCCACGAACCGGTGAGGTTTTCGCTTAGTTCCATGACCGAGCTAAACGGAGGAATGGAGAACACAGTACCTGTAAAGAAGATGAGCACGAACAGGCTCGAAAGGATGAGCTCCTTCTTTTTGCCGGTTGGCTTACTGGTTTTCGATTTCAGGTAGCTTAGGAAAGCTTTCCAGTTGATGGTGAACAAGTGGAAGATGGACAGCACAACAAAGGCCAATGAAAAGATGGTGTGAATCGCTTGCCATCCTTCTTTGGTTGCACCAAGCAAGGTCCAGTTTACCCAGTGTGCGTAACGACCCGGTGGCGATACATAAAGAATTAAGCCGGAAACGAGAAGGATGATTACAGCGTAAGTGAGGCCGAAGCTGATAAATGCCCGCCATGAAAATTTGTTTTGCATATTCCTGTCTTTTTAAGGTTGAAATTTTGTTTTGGCGATTGGACACCACAACGGTGTGGAACTTGCGGTTGACTTGCATTTTTTTTGTGAAAGTCTTTTTCAAGATGCGTTGAAGAGGAGCGATTCTGCTCCAATACATTTCCGCTAGCCTTACCAGGCGGGTTTTCATCTTTGGCTTGCCCCAAAGACGAAACAGAAAACGCAAGGCTGATTTTTATCTTCAGATATCAGCTCCTGAAAGCTAAGTTCAGTCGGGTGATCTCCTTCTGCCGTCGGAGCTTCCCGGCTTCACTAAGCTTCCGGTTCGCTTCCTACCCTCGATAAAAAGTAGGCCGAAATCGCTTCGAGCAAGTTCCCATCTCCATTCGATTGTCTTCAATTGTTTCCAACTGCCTTCTCTTGTTTTCCTCCACTTTCATCTCTGTGGGTGATTCCCCGGAATCATGAGTGTTTTTTGTGAAATCTTTTTATGCCATGGGGTGGATTGCAACCGAATCGACCAGTTTGGCGTTTCAGCAATAAAGTCACATTTGCTTGGGGTGCATGAAAATACTATTAACCGGGGCTACCGGATATATTGGGAAAAGACTTTTGCCCGTATTGGTTGATCAGGGCCATCAGGTTGTGTGTTGCGTACGTGATCAAAAACGGTTTAATCCACCGGCTTCTTTGCTGGCGCAGATTGAAGTTATTGAAAACGACTTAACGCGTGCCGGGAGTTTGGTTAATATTCCTGTTGACATTGAGGCTGCTTATTATTTGGTGCATTCCATGTCGGCAACCAATGAGTTTGATCAATTGGAGAAGCTGTCGGCCATTAATTTTAGGGATGCCCTAAAGAAGACCATGGTGAAGCAGGTGATTTATTTGAGTGGAATTGTGAATTCAGAAACTTTATCGCGTCACTTGCAATCGCGCAAAACAGTCGAGGATGAGTTGCAACGGGGGAGTTATGCTTTAACAACCTTGAGGGCCGGGATTATCATTGGATCCGGAAGTGCCTCCTTTGAAATTATTCGTGATCTGGTTGAAAAACTTCCCGTGATGATCGCTCCTAAATGGCTAAACACGCAATGTCAGCCCATTGCTATTCGCGACGTCATCCGTTTTTTAACTGGTGTGTTGGGCTATGAAAAAGCATTTAACGAAAGTTTCGATATTGCCGGAGACGACATTCTGACCTATAAAGAAATGCTGCAGGAGTTTGCAAGAGTGCGTGGACTGAAGCGTAAAATTCTGATTGTTCCGGTGATGACACCTCGTTTTTCGTCCTACTGGTTGTATTTTGTCACCTCTACCTCTTATAAACTGGCTACGGCATTGGTCGATAGTATGAAGGTTGAGGTGGTTGCACAGGATCATCCGTTAACGGAATTGTTGGACATCCGTCCCTTATCGTACCACGAAGCCATTGTAAAGGCTTTTGAAAAGATAGAGCAGAATGAAATTGTGTCCAGTTGGAAAGATTCAGCCATCAGCGGTCGTTTGGAATACCGAATTACCGATTTCATTAACGTGCCTAAGTTTGGCTGCCTTAAAGATATTCGGCGTCGTAAGATGAATGATCGGGAAGCCTGTATTGAACGAATTTGGCGTATTGGTGGAGAAACCGGCTGGTATTACGGCGATTGGCTATGGCGCCTTCGCGGGTTTTGGGATAAACTGTTTCATGGGGTTGGCTTGCGGCGCGGACGAACTAATGTTGACCGGATCCAGGTGGGAGATACGCTCGACTTTTGGCGGGTGCTGTATGCTAACAAGGATGAAGGGCGTTTGTTGCTGCTGGCCGAGATGCGGCTGCCCGGTGAAGCCTGGCTCGAGTTTCGGATTGAGGGAGATGAGTTGGTTCAGACAGCCACCTACCGGCCTAAAGGAGTTTATGGGCGCCTCTATTGGGCGTTTGTGTACCCCTTTCATGGCTATATTTTCAGTGGCTTGATCAGGGAATTGACGGCATGATCAAGTATCGGCTTTCAACTAAAAAGGCCTCACCGTAGTGAAGCCTTGCTGTATTTGATCTGTCGGATTATTAATGGTTGTGCTTGTAAACTGTTCCCGGATAAGCTTCCAGTGCTTTTTCAAGGATTTTTAAAGCCTTTGCCAAATCTTTTTTCTTCAGTACGTAAGCAATACGAACTTCATTGGTGCCGTAGCCCGGAGTTGTGTAGAAGCCGGTTGCCGGTGCCATGAATATGGTTTCTCCTTCATAGTTGAACTCCTCGAGCAACCAGGCACAGAATTTATCCGAGTCGTCGACCGGAAGCTGTGCCACGGTATAAAATGCTCCCATTGGGATTGGGGAGTAAACACCGTCGATGCGGTTTAAACCATCGATCAGGAATTTACGTCGCTCAACGTATTCATTGTACGAATCCATCAGGTAGCTGTCGGTTTCTTCCAGAGAAGCTTCGGCTGCAATTTGTCCGATTAACGGCGGACTTAAGCGAGCCTGGCAGAACTTCATCACATTGCGGCGGACCTCTTCGTTCTTCGAAATCAAGGCACCAATACGAATTCCGCACTCGCTGTAACGCTTCGAAACCGAGTCGATTAAGATGACATTTTGCTCAATTCCTTCCAGGTGGAATGCCGAGATGTAAGGTGCACCGGTATAACAAAACTCCCGGTAAACTTCATCCGAAAACAAGTATAGATCGTATTTCTTAACCAGGTCGCGAATGGCGTTCATTTCGGATTGCGTGTACAAATATCCGGTTGGGTTATTCGGGTTGCAAATCATGATTCCCTTGGTTTTCGGGGTGATCAGCTTTTCGAATTCTTCAATCGGAGGTAAGGCAAATCCTTCTTCAATTTTTGCAGGGATTGATTTAATAACAGCACCTGCTACAATCGCGAAAGCTTCGTAGTTGGCATAGGCCGGCTCGGGAACGATAATCTCGTCGCCCGGATCGAGACATGACATGAAGGCAAAAGTAACAGCTTCGCTACCGCCGGCAGTTACAATAATATCCTCGACATTAACATCAATCTTGAATTTATGATAGTAGGCCGCCAGCTTTTGGCGAAGTGACAAAATTCCTTCACTTGGACTGTACTCCAGAATCTTTCGGTCAATGCTCCGAATCGCATCCAACGCTCGCTGAGGAGTGGGAAGGTCAGGTTGACCAATGTTTAAGTGATACACATTTATTCCTCGTTGCTTGGCTTTATTAGCCAAGGGAACCAACTTCCTGATCGGTGAATCAGGCATTTTATTTCCCCGGATCGACGTTGTAGGCATATTAATATTAAGTATTTATCTAAGGAGGGCAAATATACGATTATCAAATTTAAATTGAAATCGCAATATCCCGACAAAATTGAAATTTTTAAAGATTTAATTCTACGAAATTATTAGCGGTACATTGGTAGGTTGTCATACCAATCTGAACTAATTGTTAACCTTTGCCCGACTGCGTCTATTCCTTGTCCTTTGTCATGTTTTGCAAGTGCTTATTGCTCTAAATTTGATGTATGATTATTAAAATTTGATGCGATATGATTATTGGAGTACCCAAAGAAATTAAGAACAATGAGAACCGGGTTGCGTTAACTCCGGCCGGTGCAGCTGAGTTAGTTAAGAATGGTCATGAAGTGTACGTACAGGCAACTGCAGGTAACGGGAGCGGATTCCCGGATGAATCTTATGAAGGAGCAGGTGCCAAAATTCTTCCAACGATTGAAGAAGTGTACGCCATTGCAGAAATGATTATTAAAGTAAAAGAACCGATTGAGCCTGAGTATAAGTTAATCAAGAAAGGGCAGATCCTATACACATATTTCCACTTTGCTTCGTGCGAGCCGCTATTGAAAGCGATGATTGAGCGTGAGGCTGTTTGCCTGGCTTACGAAACAGTAGAGATGGACGATCGCTCATTACCTTTGTTGATCCCAATGTCGGAAGTTGCCGGACGGATGTCAATTCAGGAAGGTGCTAAATACCTGGAAAAAACCTATGGTGGCTATGGTGTATTGCTGGGCGGTGTTGCCGGTGTTCCTCCTGCAAAAGTGCTGATTTTGGGTGGTGGTATTGTTGGTACCGAAGCTGCAAAAATGGCTGCTGGTTTGGGTGCCGATACAACAATTATGGATATTAACTTGAAGCGCTTGCGTTACCTCGACGATATTATGCCGGCTAACGTGAAAACCATGATGAGTAACGAATATAATGTTCGCGAAATGGTTCAAACACACGATGTAATTATTGGTGCGGTGTTAATTCCGGGAGCAAAAACTCCGAAATTGGTTACCCGTGATATGATCCCGACCATGCGTCCGGGAACAGTAATGGTTGACGTAGCTGTTGACCAGGGTGGTTGCTTCGAGACGACAAAAGCAACCACTCATGACGATCCGACTTATGTGATCGACGATGTAATTCACTATTCAGTAGCCAACATGCCTGGTGCAGTGCCTCGTACTTCAACTTTGGCATTGACGAATGCAACTTTACCTTATGCCATTCAGATTGCAAATAAAGGTTGGAAGAAGGCCTGTAAAGACAGCTTGCCTCTGAAAAAGGGATTGAATGTGATCGACGGAAAAATCGTTTATGCAGGCGTTGCCGAAGCTTTCAATATGGAATTGGTTGACGTAGATACGTTCTTATAATTGATAAGATTTATAACATGAAAAGCCCTGCCGTCTCGGTGGGGCTTTTTGTTTTTAATCTTTTTCAATTCGTCCATCCCGCATGCGGATAATCCGGTCGGATTGGCGGGCAAAGTTTTCGTCGTGGGTAACAATCACCAGGGTTTGGTTGAATTCGTCGCGTAGTTTGAAGAACAGGTCGTGCAGATCGTTGCGGTTTTGGGTGTCCAGGTTACCCGATGGTTCATCGGCCATGATTACCGACGGTTTATTAATCAGGGCACGTGCCACAGCCACCCGCTGACGTTCGCCACCTGATAGTTCGGCCGGTTTGTGCGTTAAGCGTTCCGATAAACCCAGGAAGCTGAGTAACTCCTTGGCCCGTTCTTCGGTTTCCTTTTTACCTTTTTTGGCAATAAAAGCAGGTAAACAAACATTTTCCAGGGCATTGAATTCGGGTAGTAAGTAGTGAAACTGAAATACAAAGCCGATCTCCCGGTTACGGAAAGCTGCCAGCTGTTTTTCACCTAGCTTGAATACCGATTCATTCTTTATCATTAATTCACCGGAATCGGGATTGCTCAATGTTCCCAGAATCTGAAGCAGGGTTGTTTTTCCGGCACCACTGGGGCCGACAATGGAATACAATTTGCCGTCAGGGATCTCCAGATCAATACCTTTCAGAACCTGAAGGTCGCCAAATGCTTTGGTAATGTTTTTTGCGTAAATCAAGGGTTGCTCTGTTTGGTTGCCTAAAGATAGTTAAAGCATAATAATTTCACGTGCCAGATAGGCAATGTAAAGTCCCAAAAGGATAACTCCGGTTACCCAGTTAATTTTCCAACGTTTAACCAGCAGCAAAAGGGCAAAGGCAATAAGCGATGCAAACAAGATGATCGAGGAGCCTTCGAGGTTTTGTCCGCCTGCAGGAATACCTTCGCCACTGGCTAAAATAGCAATCAGAAACGGGAGACCAAGACCAACCAAAATGTCGAAGATGTTGGAACCGATAGCGTTGCTAAGTGCCATGTCGCCACGGCCTTGCTTGGCTACAATCATCGACGAAATTAAATCGGGGATGGAAGTACCAGCTGCTAAGACAGTCAAGGCGATAATGGTTTCCGGGATGTTCAGAATGTGCGAAATATGAATTGCTGATTCAACGAGTACCCAGCTCATGCCGGCAATCAGAACGATCGAGATCAGGAAGATCCAGTAATAATGTTCCGGCTTGGGCAGGCAGAAACTTAAGATTCGGTCTATCAGGTTTGGTTTCTCTTCTTCCTCTTCTTCGTGCTGGGCATCTTTGCCATTGTCCTTGTATGGGAACCAGTGGCGCCAGCGAACTACGGCAAACACATAAACGACGTACAATGCCAAAAATAGGAGCGAGTCGGTTAAGCTGAAATTCCCATCGATAATTCCCCACAGCAACAGCACAACAGCCACAAAATAGAAGGCGATATCGCGGATCATCGGTTGCCAGGTTAACGACGATTTGCGTACTAAAGCCACAATACCACCAATAGCCAGCAAATTAAACAGGGCACTTCCTACAATGCTCCCGATACCGATGGCATCGTGGTTGCCTGGTTTAAGCACGGCAAAAAGTGCTACGAATAGTTCCGGAGCACTGGAGCCTACAGCCATCAGTGTTGCTCCGGCAGCATCCGACGACAGTTTCCAGTCGTGCGAAATGCGGTCGAGCGATACCACGAAAAATTGGTCGACAATTCGTGCCAGCAGTACAAAGCAAAGCAGCATAGCTGCCGTATATAATATCAAATCGATCATGAAAAGTTGGGCTTATTTTTGTTTGCTTTCGTCCTCTACTGTCTTGGTCAGGTTTTCTCCTTGTTCTTCAATTTTTTTCGATACCTGCTTGTAGTCTTCCGATATGCGTGTCGATTCTTTCTTTAGCGTTGAGCGAATATCTTCTACTTCACGTTTAAAATCACCGGTGCTGCCTTCCAGTTCGCGTTGTATTTCATTGGTTGCTTTTTTGAATTCCCGCAACCCTTTGCCCAATGTACGGGCAATGTCGGGTATTGCTTTCGATCCAAAAAACAACAGTGCAACCATAAAAACAACGATAATTTCGCTGCCGCTTATAAATAAAAGTGTAGCCGTCATGTATCCAAATTTTAGGCAAATATACAAACAGTTTTACGACTTCCTTAGTTTAGTACAATTTGAAAAAGGGCAATAAAAAAAGCCCCCGGGTTGACCGGAGGCTTTTGTTTTATGCAGATTGCCGGAATTATTTCACAGCTTTCTTTCCTTTTGTTTTTTCAACTTGTTTGTAGGTATCGTAAACAATCGGTGTTGCTACGAAGATTGAAGAGTAAGTACCCACACCTACACCAATCAACAAGGCGAATGTGAAACCTTGGATTGAAGTACCACCAAACAGGAAGATGGCCAAAATTACCACGAATGTACTCAATGAAGTACTGAAGGTACGACGCAATGTTGAGTTCATGGCTTCGTCCATATTTACTTCCATCGAACGTTTTGGGTGAATGTGGAAATACTCACGGATACGGTCGAATACAACCACGGTATCGTTAATTGAGTAACCAACCACCGTCAGGATCGCTGCGATAAAAGCCTGGTCGATTTCCAAAGAGAATGGCAGGAACCCGTATAATAACGAGAAGAATCCAAGGGTGATGATGGTATCGTGAGCCAGGGCTAACAAGGCACCCAAACCAAACTGCCAGTTGCGGAAACGAAGCAGGATGTACAGGAAGATGATCAACAAGGAGAAGCCGATGGCGATCATCGCATCTTTCTTAATGTCATCAGAAATGGTCGGACCAACTTTTTGCGAACTCATACGATAGTTTGAGTCGAACTGAGCCATCGTAACATCGTTAGGGATGAAACCACCTTGTTGCAGACCTTTCAACAATAATTGATCAACTTCTTCATCAACTGCTGTTGATGTTTCGTCGATTTTATATTCGGTTGTGATTTTCACCTGGTTGTCTCCACCGAAAGTTTTTACTTCAGGAGCTTCACCATAAACACCAGCTAAGGCTTTACCAACATCGGCAACTTTTACGTCTTCATCGAAACGAACAACATAAGTACGTCCCCCTTTGAAGTCGATACCGTAGTTGAAGCCACGAGTGAAGATTGACAACAAAGAGATCACGATCAAAGTACCTGAAACGATGTAAGCAATTTTACGTTTACCCAGGAACTTGATTTTTGCATTACGCAACCAGTTGTCGGTCATTTTTGATGTGAAGGTAATTTTCTTGTCACGTTTCAACTGACGCTCGAAAGTCAAACGAGTCAGGAAGATGGCAGAGAATAAGGATGTGAAGATACCGATGATCAAGGTTGTTGCGAAACCTTTGATTGGACCGGAACCGAACAAGTAAAGAACGATACCTGTCAGCAAGGTTGTTACCTGACCGTCGATAATGGCTGAGTAAGCGTTTTTATAACCATCGTGGATAGCTAGTTTCAAGCCTTTACCTGCTTTGATTTCTTCCTGGATACGTTCGTAGATCAGCACGTTCGCATCCACCGACATACCAATCGTTAATACGATACCGGCGATACCAGGCAGTGTTAATACGGCTCCGATTGATGCTAACACCCCAATGATGAAGAACAAGTTGGCGATCAGGGCAATGTTTGCAGCCAAACCTGCTTTCTTGCTATAGAAGAATAACATGTAAGCGAGTACCAAAAGGAACGCGATTACAAACGACCATAAACCGCTGTTGATTGCTTCCTGACCCAATGAAGGTCCAACAATTTCTTCCTGAATGATATGTGCCGGTGCCGGCATTTTACCAGACTTCAGGATGTTTGCCAAGTCTTTCGCTTCTTCCACCGACTCCAGACCGGTGATACTAGAGCGACCTCCGGTAATTTCGCCGTTTACAGTTGGGTATGAACGAACATAACCATCCAACACGATCGCGATTGACTTGCCAACATTGTCTTTTGTCAAACGAGCCCATGTTTTTGCACCTTCGCTGTTCATGGTCATCGATACTTCAGGGCGGCTACCAAATTGTTCGTAGTCCTGACGGGCGTCAACAATGGCATCACCATCCAGTGGAGCACGGCCATCGCGACCTGTTACTTTAATAGCGATTAAGCGGAAATAGTTTCCTGCGGCGTCAATTGGTTTCGATGTCCACAGGAATTTCATACTTCTTGGGATTACTGCTTTCACCTGAGGCATATTCAGATAGGCATCAACAGCTGCAGTATCTTTAAAGTGAGCTGTTCCGGCGATCGGTCCAGGGTACATTTGACCGTCAGGAGTTTGGGCCGGTTGTAATATCGCAAATAATGGATATTGTTTTTTGAAGTCAGCCATTTGATCAACTGCAGCAGTGTCGGATGAGCTTTCCATTTCATTCAACAAACTGTTACCTGTTGTGTCGGTAGCAGCAGCTTCAGTTTTTGCGGCTGTTGTAGCAGCTGTTTTCGTTGTATCTCCACCCAACGAATTTACTTCTTTAATCACCTCATTGATTTTCATCAATGTTGGCGTAATTTCGTTGTTTCGGTTGTCGTAAGTTTCCCAGAACTCCAATTTGGCTGTTCCTTGTAACAATTTACGAACACGTTCAGGGTCGTCGACACCAGGCAATTCAACCAGGATACGTCCCTGAGTTTGCAGTTTTTGAATGTTTGGTTGAGCTACACCAAAACGGTCGATACGAGAACGGATAATCTGGAATGCATTATCAATCGCTGCATCTGTTTCGGTGCGGATCACTTTCATTACTTCGGCATTTGTCGAAGTCGTTTTCACCTTATCCTTCAACTCCCAGGTGCTGAAAATAGCAGCCAACTGAGCATTCGGATCAATTTCAGAGAACGCTTTACCGAACAGAGTAACAAAGTCGTCCTGGCTGTTGCGTTGCATTTGTTTCGCACGCGCCAAAGCTGCGTTAAATGTTGTGTCAGTACTGTTGTTTGAAAGTGACTTGATCAGGTCGGCAACAGAAACCTCAAGGGTTACGTTCATACCACCCTTCAAGTCAAGACCAAGGTTCATCTCCAGGGCTTTTACATCTTTGTAGCTGTAGTGTTTTAGTCCAAGGAAATTGTAAACGGTCTTTCCGGAAATAGAGTCGAGATAAACAATCTCTTTCATATTGTCTCCTTTGGCGTACTCGCGAGCATCTTTTTCTACCTTACGGGCGACGAAGGTAAAGGAAAGCTGGTAAGCACAAACCAGAGCCAATAAAATGGCAAAAATTCTGATTAATCCTTTGTTTTGCATTTGTTGTAAATTTTAAAATCTATCGTTTTTATTTGAATTTCTTGAAGTGTAAAAAAGGCGTAATTCTCCCGATACCGGAATTTCGGCAGGAATGGGAGTTTAAATTATGCTGAAGCAGAACTGTCGTCGGGGTTGGAATGGTGACAACAGTTGAATTTCATGAAATGAGCCGATAACAGGAAAAATTGATCCCTGCTTAAGGATTCGGCTTTCAATAAATGGAACGAGCGGTTGTTGTGCCATTCGGCTAAAAGCTCGTTTCGTGTTCCGGCAAATACCAAACCGGAGAAAAGTTTATCGGCTCCGTTAATTAACTTAAATGTCGTGGCCGGGTTGACACAAAATTCGGGCGTGGAAACGATGCTCTGAGACGATTCTGATTGACTTGCCGGGCTTTTCGTCTGAGAAGACGGAGCTTGATGGTAGGCGTCAAACAATACAGCCGACAAGACTACAGCCATGCAAAGCAGCAGGCGGTAAATCGTTTTGCGGGTCATGTATTTTTTGACTTTCATAGAATCGTTTTGGTGTTGAGAAAAGCTTTTATTCCTTAATTTTTGTTTCAACAGGTCGCAAATATATTCATTTTTAGGGAAAGAGCACCTGTGTTAAATCTATTTTAAAACAGATTTTTTAGGGTTCCAAAATTGGTTTTGTTTGAAATGTAATCGATTTGTTCAGATAATCGATCTGACAGCCATAGTTCGCCAAAACATCGCTTCCCAGCAAACCTGCTATATGTTTGTCGTGATAGCGTTGGTAAATTTCATTGACGTGTTTCAGATCGATAAGTGCAACTCTCAGGTTTTTTATTTTAATCTGGCCAAACCGAACTTTGGAAATATTACCAACTTTAGTCTCAACCATTCCTTCATTAATTCCGGCACTTTGATATTGTTGTCGACCGGAATCTTCCACAAAGCTGAAGTATTGTTCCTGGTTTCGGTCAAAAACCGTTTTCGAAGCGCCGGTATCAATAATCCACCAAGCCTCTTCTCCATTCGAAAGGTGGCTTTTCAACATGAGATGGTAATTGTTCTCTTCCAGCTCTACAATTTCCAAGGGTAATTCAATTGTTTTTCGAAACAGTTTCTTCATTAATCCGGGCAATACTTTTAACTGAGGGGCTAAAGATAGTCAGATTGATGGATTCTTTCATTTTTGGATTC
>NZ_JBZQJF010000041.1:0-8364 GCF_059905295.1 Mangrovibacterium sp. | reverse complement strand
CTGGGACTCTGAATAGCCGGAGGCCCCAATTCCAAAGTATCCTTCACTCCCATCCAGGGCTCTAAAGGTGCGGGTCTGCGAAAACGTCGATCTCCTGAAATTCGACCAGCATAAGGTACTCCTTTAAAAATATTTACCCCTTCAAATCGTATTCCTTTGATTTTACCATAAGAGGTTTCAGCCTCAACATAACTTCCTGATCGAATCGGATCAGAAAATAAATACTTGGATGCTGAATATCCCAGGTTCGAAAAAGCTAACGCGGCGGTTGCTGAAAGCGACATCCGGGAAACAAATTGTCGTCTGCTTATCTTACTCATGATTCTTACCAATTATAAATTACACAATAGCCTGCGGTCAAAGCTCCGACTTCTCAATCTGTTCAACCAAACCATCGATAATTCCACGCTCAGCATGATTTGGCTTTAAGTTGGAACTAAGAACCTGAAAAGTATATCGTTGAAATGCGTCATCATTAGGAATATAGCCCGAATTGGCCGCCCCATTGGTGATTGATGAAAAGATGGTATTTGTCAGCGGTGACTCTTTCTTTAACCGTTGAGCAATGATATTGTAAACCTCCGCATTGACCCCTGCAATAGCAATATCACCCAGCCGCAAAAGACTTAGTTTGATATGCACCGGATCACCATCCTCGTAGGTTCCCGGAGCTCCTTCCCGACCGGTATTTGTTCGGGTTCTTCCAGGACAGGTTAAAATCTCTTCTGAGCCCGAAACTGAGATTAACGAATCAGACCTTTGGGGCAATTGGGTTACCCGCAAAACTTCTTCAGCCAAAATTTGTCCTAGCGAGCTAACCATTTGTGATTGCCGTTCCAAAGCTTTCGGGTCCAGTTTTACCTCAGCTCCACCACCAAAACCAGCCATCATAATCGCTTCTGCCAAATCTTTAGCTTTTCCACTAGCCATCAACGCATCCACTTTTTTGTGACCAACCTCAACCATTGGTTCAACAGAAATTGGATTTTGATCCCCGGCAGCACCACTTGAGAATAAGGCAATCGTCCCATTGCCATAATATTCTTCGATATATTTTGAAGCCTCACCCGGAAAATCAGCGCTTATCGCACCACTCATAAACATCATATTCGCATGCATGGCATAATTGTAATATACGGCAATTGGATTTCCGTCATTTGAACGGAAGGTAACAACCGCAACTGTTTTATCCGATGGCCCCTCATAATTTGGACCTTGCTTCCACAACCGGGTCTCCTGATCTATGACATCTCGATTAATATTAAGATAGGACAATCCCGTTTGGTAGCTAATGGTAGCTTCCTGAAGCTTTGCCTTTGCCTCTTTCACGGCCTCCACCACGCCTTTTTCGACAGAAGCTTCTACTCCCCAAGGAGCACTATGCGTATGTGATGCAGCAACAAAAACATTCAGTGCCGGAATACCGGTTTCTACCTCAATCTGTTGCACAATCTTATCGTAAAGCTCATTGTTAACCATTCCCTGATCTACTGCAACCAGCGCTGCCGATGTACTTCCATTTTCAATGACAATTGCACGACAGAATAAATGATCGCGAATGCTATAATACCCCTTGGGAAGATTATTTTCATCCGGTGTAATATCTACTTTGGCAGCTCCTGCTTTGAATGGGGAGGCTTCATGTGTTTGAGAAAAACTCACCTGTATAGCTCCCAAACAAATCGCCAATACTAAGATTAGACTGTTAACTTTCATATGCTGGTCTCCTTTAAATGTTTTGGTTTAGTTGGTTTAGGTTGATT
The DNA here is from genome assembly GCF_059905295.1 of Mangrovibacterium sp. Lineage (NCBI taxonomy): Bacteria > Pseudomonadati > Bacteroidota > Bacteroidia > Marinilabiliales > Prolixibacteraceae > Mangrovibacterium > Mangrovibacterium sp. Next base: position 6,601 of record NZ_JBZQJF010000041.1, on the reverse strand, counting down.
CAAAATTTTACTTGAAGTGGCTTCTATTTTCTCAGAGACAATTCATCAATCTCTGTTTCCGGTTTTAAAGCATTGTGAGCTTTATAAACGGCATCGTCAGCCGAAAAAGAAATCTGGCTGAAAAGATCATCAACGGACACACCAAATGCAGCAACATACTGACCATTCACGGTTACCCAAGACTGGCTTTCCTCATCGTAGGAGGCAAGATCATAATTTGAAAATTTCATCGATACTTTTTGGCTTTCTCCTGGTTGCAGCTCCTTGGTTTTCACAAAAGCTTTCAACTCACGAACCGGCTTCTCCAACTTGCCTTCCGGAGCAGAAATATAAAGCTGAACCACTTCTTTTCCAGCTACATCACCCGTGTTTTTAACGATGACAGTTGCAGTATAGTCATTGCCCGACTGTGAGACCTTAGCATCGCTGTATCCAAATGTGGTGTAACTCAAGCCATAGCCAAACGGATAAGAGACAGCTTTCCCTGCTGTCGTGAAATAACGGTAGCCAACATATATACCTTCATCATATCGGGTATAATCAACATTTTTTTCGCTTGCATTACGAGAAAAACCAAAGCCAGCGTTTGCGCGACCATCAAAGTCATAAGGAAAGTTAGATGATGATGGATGGTCCATACATGAAATCGGAAAAGTCATTGTCAATTTTCCGGAAGGATTGGCAGTACCTTTCAAAACGTCGGCAACCGAATAACCACCTTCCTGACCGGGCTGCCAGGCCAAAAGAATTGCATCCGGAAGATCTTTCCATGAAGCCGTCTCAATTACTCCACCAATATTCAAGATTACAATTACCTTTTTACCCGCCGTATGAAACGCATCACAAACATCATTCAGTAACTGACGTTCGTCGCTGCTAATATTGAAGTCATTGGGGATCTTTCGATCACGTCCTTCCCCTGCATTTCTACCAATCGTAATGATCGCGATTTCCGAATCCTCGGCACGCTTGTCGATAAACTGGCGAGCAATTGCCATTTCCGGCAACACCGGTTTACCCAAAAACCAACTGCGATTCGTTTGCTCACTATTGATTTTAGCGGTTTGATAGGCCTTATATTTTTCGTACAAATCTTTCAGTTCAGGCTGAATGGAATAACCTGCTTTCGTTAGTCCTTGTTGCAGGTCAATTACGTAAGCTTTATTTACGTCGCCTGATCCGGTTCCGCCGGCAATAAAATCGTAGGAAGTAATCCCGAACAAAGCAACATCTTTAATATCTTCAGCGATTGGCAATGCCCTATTTTCGTTTTTCAATAAAACCATTCCCTCTGTTGCTGACTGCCGGGTAACTTCAGCGTGCGCCTTTAAATCAGGCTTATTGGAATATTCATATCCTTTAAAACGAGGAGTTTTAACTACGAATTCCAACATCCGTTTAACACAAATATCAACATCTGCTTCCGACAACTCTCCACTTTTCACATTGGCAATAATATCCTCGGACTGCACAGGCATACCCGGTTCCATCAAATCATTTCCTGCACTGATCTGAGCGGCAATATCACGAGGGCGAGTCCAGTCCGTCATCACAATACCTTTAAATCCCCACTCATCCCGAAGAATCGTGGTTAGCAAATCGTGACTTTGCTGGGTATATTCACCATTAATCTTATTGTAGGAAGACATTACCGTCCAGGGATTCGATTCCTTAATTGCAATTTCAAATCCTTTGAGGTAAATCTCACGCAATGCACGCTGCGACACCTGAGAATCATTCTCGGTGCGGTTCGTTTCCTGATTATTGGCAGCAAAGTGTTTAACAGAAGTACCCACACCATTACTTTGAACTCCATTAACGTAAGCAGCAGCAATCTTTCCGGCGACAACAGGATCTTCTGAATAGTATTCGAAGTTACGACCACAAAGTGGGTTCCGCTGAATATTCATTCCAGGAGCCAGTAAAACATCAGCACCATATTCCAACACTTCGTTTCCGATTGCTTCACCAACCTGCTCAACCAACTCGATATTCCAACTGGAGGCTAAACAAGTCCCTACCGGAAAACCAGTGCAGTAATAAGTAGCCTCATCATTCGGACGTGTTGGGCTGATGCGCACTCCGGCAGGACCATCAGTCAGAACAGCCTGTGTTATTCCCAGCCGTTCAATCCCCTGAGTTGTACCTGCGGCCCCTGGTACCAGGTCCTCGGTGTGCCCAACAGTTGCACTACCTCCACCAAATGCCTGGTTTCGGGAACCAACTAACAGCTTGGCTTTTTCTTCCAGCGTCATCGCTTTGACAATCTCATCAATAGAAGTGGCTGTTAATTGTTGAGCAACTATTTGTTCGGCAAATAATACACTCACAAATACTGTTAACAGAAATGGTATTTTTCTCATATCGTTTTATATCTGAAGTTTTTGATTTAGTATCTGGATTATTCTGATTTCTCACTGAGTATTGAAACAGGTCCGATTAAGCCCGAGGTAAATAAAGGAGAATCCGCTTTGTAGAACGGGTTTGAGCACCAGGTAATTTTCTCAGAAACATCCGGTTGCTGATCACCAATCAATCGGTTAACCCAAAGGTCTGTTACCTTTATTTCAAACTTGTTATCCCCTTCCTTTAAAGCATTGGTGATATCAACTTTAAACGGAGTTTTCCAAACAATGCCTTGCGACTGACCATTCACGATTACTTCGGCCAGATTCTTCACCTCACCTAAATCAATCCAAATTTGGGCACCTGTGGTAAACCATTCAGCCGGAGCCGTTACTGTTTTCAAATAGGTAGCAGTACCTGAAAAGTATTTGATGCCTGGCTGCGAATTTTCATTCCATGCCGTTAATGTTTCAAATACTGCTTCTGATGGAGCTCCTCGTTCAGCCTGAAAATTCACCGTCCATGGTCCCTCAACCGTTGCCAGTTTATTTTCGGAAATAGCCGGAGCATTGTATTCTTTTTCTTTCGTTTTATTGCGGAATACCACAAAATAGGCATCTTCCGGTTCCAGGTGCAGAGGAACGGTAGTGGCATCAGCACCCATCTGATAAGAAACTTGTTCTATTTTACCCGTTTCAGGATGCCATATTTCTGCTTCTTTACCAGATACCCGGAAGGTAGCATCCAATGCCTCACTCCGACTACTGCGATTATTCACCCAATAAATATCTGTATCACCGGCTTTGCGATGCAAATAGAATAGCTTTGTATCTTTCTCTGGTTTGGTGTAACTGAAGTCGGGTTTAATATTTTCCGCTTTCAATGTTTCAAGCAAGGCCAATTCCGGGTATACTTTACCATTTCCGATCACATTAACCTCGCTATCGCTTGCCCATAGTTGGTTGGTAATTGCGTCAAATTCAGCCGGATCATCAGCGAGACTTGGTGTCATAATTGGTTTTGGACCGGCAACCACTGCTCCGGCTTCAACCAAGGCTTTCAATTTTCGCAATACGGTAAGCGTCATGTACTGACTGTTGGGATCAAGCGCCAACACGCGATAACTCATTCCGGTTGGTGTTGTGATTAATCCGTTATTAACTGTCACTAAGTTGACTAATGCATCTGCATTTATGAAATCATAGTTATAGCCTTCCGGAATATCCGGCAGATCACCTCCACGCAGCTTACTAAACAGCACAGTAATGTTGTTGTCTTCACCATAATAATAGGCAATATCGGCAACAAATTTTCCTTGTTGCAACATAAAGCAACTCCGCGACAAATAAGTCGTCCAGGCAATCGCTTGCTCAGCCCAGGTTTCGTTTCTGGTAAACCACTGGCCGAAGGGGCCAAGGCTCATCCCTGGCACACGATCCAACAAAGGTTGGTGTACCGACGTATGAATCACGAAACGATTGAGTCCGCAAGCCATCAGCTGATCCGCAATTGGCTTTAAGCGTTCCGGCGACCAGGCATAATCCGAACCCATCGCTGTCAGAGATTCGGCTGCAACAAAATCTTGTCCGTACAAGTGAGATACAGATGCAGACTCGCGAATATCAGCCTGATAAAAAGAGGCAACTCCCCCCTCGTTACCACCAAATCCACCTGGGGTCCAGCCAGCTCCCATCGGAACTGTTGCAGTTCGTTTCGCTTCCATTCCGTCACCAATAAAAGCACGACGAGCCTCATGAGATTCGGAATAACGTCCCATCCCTCGTTCTTTTAGTAATGTTGTTAGCTGATCGTAATGATTTTCGGTCACCAGGTCGGCCAAAGTTTTCCGGAAGTCCCATAAGAATTTGTCGCTTGCTTCAGCACTCTCTACAATTTGACCTGTTAGTACCGGGAACCAGGGATGCATATCGTAGCCTCTTCGCTTCTTAAATTCCGAAATTATATCATCGGTCCAGTTTTGCGTCCCCGCTTCCCAACTATCGGTAATTACAAACTGTAAGCCTCTTTTGCCCATCAGTCCGTTAGAAGCATCTTTATATTGATCGAGATAATTCGTGAAATAGGCTTTTACGTGCTTTGCACTAAGCTTGTCTACTTCGAGTCCGGTAGCTTCAGGAGATGCCGGGCCATTTTTGTGTCCGGTTAAAGAATATCCAAGACGAACGACCATCCAATCGCCAGGCGGTGGAGTCCAGTTTAGTGTGCCGTCGACCTGCATCTGCGCAGTTAAATCAACCACATCCGCTTTTTTGACAGCAGTTTTGGCATCAACATCAGGTGTGAAAGCCCGGTAAAGATCAGTTGCAGCTTCGAATGCGGCTTTATCTTCGAAACGGTTCACCCGCCCCGAGGTCGAAAGAACGAGCTCTGCAACCTGCGTTCCGGCCGGTCCCTGGGGTCCCCGATTCATCATGGGTAAGCCAGGAATTGAAGGTGCTCCCTGATTCGGTAATTTCGTCCACATAACACGAAAGTATTTAGCGCTAACCGGCTTGAAGGAAACTGTTAATTCCTTTAACGAACTTGCCGGAATATCCAATATTTTATCAAAAGTGACACCATCATTACTTGTTTCCAACGCGCGGGTTTCTCCGGGAGGGCCAAACATGCGATCCATTCCTCCGCCCACAATTGTAAGCGCCTGCACCGCGATCGGTTTTTCAAATTCAAATTGAATCCAGGAAGCTTTTCCATCCTCTCCAGCAGGTAAAAAGTTTGATTTGACCAAATCTCCATCCGTTAATTCTGCTAGTGAAAATTTGCCTCCGCTAGAAGTAACCCTTGCATTCAGTGCCGCCATTGAAAGATCACTTTCCGGCAATCGATAAGCAATAACTGCTGCATCAGCATAATAGTCCGGGGACTTTTCAGCTTCGCGCCCCATTGGGCTTGCTTCCATTCCAATATTCTGAAATGGTCCGGCTACAGCCGGTGGTTGCGGAAGTCTCCCGGAGAAAGGTTTTCCACCTTCAATACGAATCTGGCTCCAAACATATTTTTTCATCGCCTCTTCCGGCTTCACCCAAGGGCCACCACTCTCACTCCATCCAGGGGAGCCGGCAATCGCCATCTCCAATCCCAACGAGTCAGCCAGCTTGGTAGTGAATGCAAATGCATCTTTCCACTCAGGTGTCATATAAATCAACCGATGATCAACCACTTGTGGTGAGCTTAAACCAGCATCAAAATTTTGGAAGCCGCCAATCCCGGCACGGTGCATCCATTCCAAATCAGCCCGAATTCCCTTTTTGGTAATATTACCGTTCATCCAATGCCACCACACCCGAGGTTTAGCGCTATCCGGTGGAGTTATAAATCCGGATTCCAGTAGTGCACTACTATTTCCAACATCAGTTTTAGGGCCCTTACAACCAACCCAAAGCAGCCCCATGAGAAATAAAATAACCAAGTGAAATTTTAGATCTGTATTTTCAGTTTTCTTTTTCATTTCTGAACATATTTTAAGGGTGATTTTATTATCCGGAACAGCCTCAAAACAATGTTTCAACAATATCTTTCAATCATCTCCCCCTCTACAAACATTGGCACCAATAGAAGCATTCCAGCAGTGTATTCTATATATTTTTTTTGATTACTACATGATTAAATAAAAAAGGAATTGAGTAGACTGCTCCTACCTCCTGTAAAAGGTTATCAGAACAGTCTACTTCTTATTTAGTTAGAAACTAATGCCATAGTCTATGAATACTAAAAATAAGGGCTATACAATGCTTCTGCTGCTGGTAACGGCCAAACCAAATCAATAGAAGAAAATGCAGCGGCCGGAGGTGTGTAACCAGCCGGGAAATAATATGCAGATGGATTAGCTTTTACACGTGCGCCATACGCTGTAATAACCTCGGTCGCTTTATCAGTACGAACCAAGTCAAGCCAACGCTTACTTTCCAACGCTAACTCAATCCTCCGCTCATGGGCAATGGCTGTTCTCAGCTCATCCTGAGTAGTGGCGACAATAGGTCCAAGACCAGCTCTTTCACGAATGCTTACCGGACTGTTACCAACTGCATCATTAATGTAAGATAAAGCTTCACTAACCGGTTTACCTTGTTCATTAATAGCTTCTGCAAGGAATAGTAAAACTTCAGCATACCTGTAAACAGGCCAGTTATCATCGCTATTATTCAACTGAAGATGCGGATGAAGAAACTTCTTGCAAAATGGAAATTCAGTACCATGAGAGTCACTGGTATAGCCAATTGTAGCGTCAAAACGG
>NZ_JBZQJF010000040.1:0-17751 GCF_059905295.1 Mangrovibacterium sp. | reverse complement strand
ACGCAAGGCTGATTTTTATCTTCAGGTATCAGCTCCTGAAAGCTAAGTTCAGCCGGGTGATCTCCTTCTGCCGTCGGAGCTTCCCGGCTTCACTAAGCTTCCGGTTCGCTTCCTACCCTCGATAAAAAGTAGGCCGAAATCACTTCGAGTAAGTTCCCATCTCCATTCGATTGTCTTCAATTGTTTCCAACTGCCTTCTCTTGTTTTCCTCCACTTTCATCCCTGTTGGAGATTCCCTCCGAATCATGAATGTTTTATTGTTTCAAAAAACGAATAAGTCACTCTTAAGACTGAAAGTCAGCTACAACAAAAGATCAAATAGATCTTTAATAAATTTTACCCGATCATTGACAGCTACTTTAGGTAATTCAATCAAACGATACCCCAGCTTCTGATATTCCTTACAAATTAGATCGTGTAACCGACATGCTTCCGAAAAACTCTCCTTCCTGATTTCATCGCAAGTATAAATCTCCTCCCATGGTGGACAAATCAGAACCTCTTCAAAATATTGGTATTTCGAGGCTGCTTCAATTAAAAGAGCCGAAGGTGAAAATCCCCGAAAACGGGCAAAAGCCAACTGATCCGGAATCGCACGATCAGTAAAAGCAATCTGATCTTCCGCAACAGACTGCCAAAAGGAAATCCTACGCATTAAAACAGCATTTTGAAATGCACCAATGTCTCTCCAAGGTAAAATAGAACCATTCGATTGAAGTTGTTCAGCTATAATCTCACGAGCTGCCTCCGATCCCGCAATAAAGCCCCAATTGACCAATTCATTGATTAAGGAGCTTTTCCCGAATCCCGGTCCACCGGAAATGACAAGAATTTTTTTTCGCATAAAGAAGCCGCTATCTGTCATGTAAAATTAATCTAAAATTAAACGAAAAGAGGCTAATTTATAACAATTCTAAATGTGAAATACCTCCCCAAAATCATACTCAAAAATCCGTTTTCATAACCATTTTAGTTTAAGCTAGTTAGTGAGTTCCAAGATGAAGCTGGGATTCGTTTCTGCCTTAAAACTTAAACATTGATATTCAACAGTTTATTATTTTTAACATACGAATATTCATGGAGAAATAAATATTTTTTCTACATTCGCCGTTGATATCGTGTACGAACACGAATTTTTTTAACCCAATTCCGTGTACGAAAACGGAAAACACAAATAATAAACCAGAAATCATGGAACTGAACAGAACAAATGTTAAAAGTGCAGCTCAATATCCAAGCCGCATATTACAATTCGGAGAAGGTAACTTTTTACGCGCATTCGTTGATTGGATCATTCAAAAAATGAATAACGAAATCGATTTTAACACCGGCGTTGATGTAGTTCAACCGTTGGCAAACGGAATGATCGATTTATTGAACAAGCAAGATGGCCTGTACCACGTTTACCTGAAAGGTATTAAAGATGGTAAGCCTGTAAAAGAATACCAATTCGTTAACTGTATCAATAAAGGAATCAATCCTTATACTGAATTCGAAGCATACAAAGCTGCAATCCTGAATCCTGAATTGCGTTTTGTTGTGTCAAACACGACTGAAGCTGGTATTAGCTGGGACGAAAACGATAAGTTGGACATGCAACCTCAAAATTCATTCCCAGGTAAAATTACGGCTTTATTATACGAACGTTACAAAGCATTCGAAGGTGCAAAAGATAAAGGTCTGATCTTCTTCACTTGCGAATTGATTGACCGTAACGGCGACATTTTGAAAAAATTTGTATTGCAACATGCTAAAAACTGGAACCTTGGTGATGAATTCATCAACTGGGTGGAAACAGCATGTGCATTCTGTAATACATTGGTTGACCGGATCGTTCCGGGATTCCCGAAAGACGACATCAAAGAAATTCAAGCTGAACTAGGTTTCGAAGACAACCTGGTTGTAGTTGGTGAATATTTCCACTTGTGGGTAATCGAAGGTCCGGAATGGGTAGCCAAAGAATTCCCTGCTGACCAAGCTGGTCTGGAAGTGAAATTCGTATCTGACATGACTCGTTTCCGTGAGCAAAAAGTTGCTGTACTGAACGGTTGCCACACCGGTAGCTACGCAGTTTCATACTTAAGCGGTATCGAAACAGTTCGCGAAGCTTACGAAGATCTGAATACAGGTAGCTTCATGCGTGAAATGATTTACGACGAAGTTTTGAAAGTATTAGACGGAACAAAAGAAGAGTTGACAAAATTTGCTGACAAAATTCTGGAACGTTTCGCTAACCCATTCATTCGTCACCAATGGTTAAGCATCGCTCTTAACGCCATGTCAAAATGGGAAACTCGTAACTTACCTTCAGTTTTAGGTTACATTGAAAAAGAAGGAAAACTTCCTGAAAGATTAACTTTCTCGTTGGCTGCGATGATTGCTTTCTACAAAGGAGAAGTTAACGGTAAAACATATCCAATTCAGGACGACCAATATATCATGGATTTATATGCTGAAGCATGGCCTGCTTGTGATGGCAGCGAAGCATCAACAAAAGAATTGGTTGAAAAAGTATTGAAACTGGAACGTCTTTGGAAACAAGATTTAAACCAAGTACCAAATCTGACGGAAAAAGTTGCAGGATACTTGTACCAAATTCAGCAAGTAGGTATGGAAGAAGCAATGAAAAGTGTATTGACTGAAGGACATCCATACATGCAAGAAGCTGAAGTATCAGCAAAATAATTTAACGAAAACGAATAAAGGAATATCCGTAAAATGGCTAATTACATCAAAATTAACCCGCTTGACAATGTCATCATCGCATTGAAAGATTTCAGCAAAGGTGAAATCATTGACTTGGAAGGCACTAAAATTGAAGTTTTAAATGACGTGCCCCGCGGGCATAAAATTGCTGTAACAGAAATTGCTGAAGGAAACGACATCATCAAATATGGTGCACCGATCGGTCATGCAACGGCAGCTATTTTACCGGGTGACCATATACACGTTCACAATGCAAAAACGAACCTTTCAGGAACCATGTGCTACGAGTTCAACCAAAAGTTGAATGCACTTCCTTTCGAAAATCAATCGCTGACTTTCAAAGGATACAAGCGTAGCAATGGTAATGTTGGTATCCGCAACGAAATGTGGATTGTTCCGACAGTAGGTTGTGTGAACGGTCAGGCAGAACAAATTATTCAGCTGTTCAAAGCCCAAAACGACACCAGCGATATCGACAGCATCCATGTGTTTAAGCATGCTTACGGTTGTTCGCAGTTGGGTGACGATCACACCAATACACAAAAAGCATTGGCACAGTTAATCAACCACCCCAATGCCGGAGGTGTATTAGTTTTGGGACTAGGTTGCGAAAACAACCAAATTGATCATCTGAAAAAATTCATTGGCGAATACGATCCAAACCGTATTAAATTCTTAGTTGCTCAGGATGTGGAAGATGAGGTAGAAGAAGGTCTGAAGTTATTTCAGGAGATTTATGAGCAAATGCGCCATGATAAGCGAGAGGAAGTTCCTTTCTCAAGCTTGAAGGTTGGGTTAAAATGTGGTGGTTCCGATGGTTTATCAGGAATCACCGCCAACCCGCTGGTTGGTGCATTCTCTGACTTCCTTGTAGCTCAGGGCGGAAGTACAATTCTGACCGAAGTTCCGGAGATGTTTGGTGCAGAACACCTGTTAATGGAAAGATCAGAAAGTGAAGAGGTATTCAACAAAACCGTAGACATGATTAACGGCTTTAAAGAATATTACCTGAAACACGATCTTCCCGTTTACGAAAACCCTTCACCAGGTAACAAGAAAGGTGGTATCACAACCTTGGAAGATAAATCACTGGGGTGTACTCAAAAAGGTGGTGTTGCAACTGTTACTGACGTGTTGGCCTATGCCGAACCAATTAAGAAAAATGGGTTGAACTTGCTTTGTGCTCCCGGTAACGATTTGGTTGCTGCATCTGCGCTTGGCTTCAGTGGTTGTCAAATTGTACTGTTTACAACAGGTCGTGGTACTCCGTTTGGTAGTTTTGTGCCGACAATGAAAATATCAACAAATACTCCTTTGTCTGTTAAAAAGTCGAATTGGATCGATTTCAATGCTGGGCGAATCGTTGAAGATCAGACGATTGAAGATAATCTGACCGACTTTGTCGCAGAACTAAAAGCGATAGCCGAAGGAAAAAAATTGAAGCATGAACTTAGCGGTTTTAAAGAAATTGCTATCTTTAAGACCGGAATAACCTTATAACAAAGATATACCCCTCGGGTAGGGGTTTTTTAGTAGTAATTGAGTAGTAGTAGTAAAAAAGCCATCAAGATTTCTTGATGGCTTTTGTTTTAGGCTATTTACAACCGGATGAATTACTCATTCCGGTTCTCTAAATATCAAAATCGAAGCATAAAAAAGCCGTTGAAGAAAACTCCAACGGCTTAGATTATATTCTGTTAATGCTATTCAGCCAAGATTTTGTCAGCCATTGCATTTGCCAAATCAATACACTTTTGGTATTTCTCTTCTTTTAAAGCGCCTTTTTCTTCAACAGCATCAGCCACCATGTCCCAGCCACAGGTTTCGGCAAACTTCATCAGGTTTTTAACACCTCCACCGTTCCAGGCAAAGCTACCAAATACACCAAGGTAATGTTCGCGAACACCCATATGCTGAACGGTAGTAATCAGATTTTCAACATTTGGGAACATCGCATTATTATAAGCACAACTACCAACAATAAATCCTTTATAACGGAAAATATCATTAATAATATAGGATTTATGCGTTTTCGAAGCATCGTAAACCCGAATATCTTTAATACCACGAACACTAAGTTGGCGAGCAATTACTTCAGCCATTTTTTTGGTATTTCCATACATTGATCCGTACACAACAACAACACCGGGCTCAGTTGTATAGGTACTCCATTTATTGTAACGACTCAACACCCAATCTAAATTCGTTCTCCAAATCGGACCATGGGTTGCTGCAATCATTTTGATATCCAACGGTGCTAATTTTTTAATTGCACGCTGTGTATGCGGACAGTATTTCCCAACGATATTGGTGAAATAACGCATGATGTCATTTTCATAAAACTCAAGGTTAATTTCATCATCGAAAACACCACCATCCAATGTACCAAAACTACCAAATGCGTCGCCCGAGAATACAATCTTGTTGGTTTCTTCGTAGCTAACCATGGTTTCCGGCCAGTGTACCATAGGGATGGTTTGAAATTGCAATTTTGTTTTTCCCAACTCCAAAACCGAGTTATCACTCACTTCTAACGTATTAACCGGATTCATATAGAAAGCCTCCACAAAACCAAAGGTCTTTTTATTACCAACCAAAGTGATGTTCGGGTATTTCATCACAATTGCACGCAAAGCTCCCGAGTGGTCCGGCTCCATATGGTTGATCACCAGGTAATCAACAGGTCTACCTCCCAGAATTGCGTCAATGTCTTCCAGGTAATCATCAATAAAAGCACGCTCAACAGTGTCAATTAAAGCGACCTTTTCATCGTCAATTAAGTACGAGTTATAAGATACCCCGTTGGGTATCGGCCAAATATTTTCAAAAAGGTGGGTTCTTCGATCGTTATAACCTAAATAATAGATATTATCCGCTAATTTTACCTGATGCATATCGAAAGTTTTAAATTGATTTTTTATTGAGTTCACGAAAATAGCTAATTTGATTCAATTCAAGCATTTCGGTTCATCATAATTCGACAGGACTTAATAAAAAACTTACACGAAACCAATTTGAAATAAAACGCTATTTTTGCAGCACAAATCTCAAAAAATGGAATTGAATACGCGTAACAGAATCATGCTTTTTCCTAAGCTGAACAAAATTATCATCGTCGTTTTTGCAATCGCTTTTATCCTGGTGGCACTCTACGGTTACCGGTTATTTGGATACATTTTTGATGAGAACGTTAAAAATGCAGGCAGCATAACCATTCCTGAAGATGCGACCTTTGAACAAGTGCTTGATTCAATCCACAAGCAAGACATACTAATCAACGAAAAAGCGTTTAAATGGGTTGCTAAAAAGAAAAATTACCCAACATTTATCAAAGCCGGACAATACGTCTTCACCAAGGGTATGAACACGAATGCCATCATAAATATGCTGAAAGCGGGCAACCAGAAGCCTGTAACCATTACCTTCAACAATTTGCGATTCATGACAGATTTGGCTGGTAAAGTTGCGAAATACATTTCACCGGATTCAACAACACTGATCCATTACCTGGAATCGCCTGAGGTCATTGCCAAATACGGTTTCAACGAGCACTCCTTTCATGCCATGTTTATTCCCAATTCCTATGAGATGTACTGGACAACAACTCCCGAACAGTTTGTAGACCGGATGCATGCTGAGTATAAACGTTTTTGGAACCGGCAACGCAAAGCCAAGGCCGACTCACTGGGACTTACTCCAGTACAGGTTATTACCCTTGCATCCATTGTTCAGGAGGAAACGATCAAAGCAGATGAAAAACCAATCGTTGCTGGATTATATCTAAACCGAATCAAAAAAGGCATGCTTCTGCAAGCCGATCCAACCGTAAAATATGCCTTGGGAGATTTTAGCATACAACGCGTATTGACCAAACAACTGGAGGTTGATTCACCCTTTAACACTTACAAATATGCAGGACTCCCCCCTGGACCAATCAATTTTCCCGAAATATCGAGTATTGATGCGGTTTTGAATGCAGACAACAACAAGTACCTTTATATGTGCGCCAAAGAAGATTTCTCGGGCTACCACAACTTTGCCCGTACTTTAAGTCAGCACAATGCCAACGCAGAACGTTACCGTAATGCACTAAATCAAAACAAAATATACCGGTAACATCCTTTAACACTCATTCATCTTAATTAATTAAGCTTAGTTAAACTTAACAAAGGCAGCGCGTATGTTTGCATAAAAAAGTATGCGCCCCATATCAATCCTTGTTTTCTGTTTGACGACTATCCAGCTTTTTGCACAAGACGAAGAAAAAAATAAGTTGGTCACCTTTGATGGTTATTTAATGCTGGAAGACAGCATTCCGGTAGAGAATGCCTACTTGATCAATTACCGGACAATGAAAGTGGTTGCAACCGACAGTACCGGCTATTTTAAAACATTGGCACAGCCAGGTGATTCACTCATGATTAATCACCTTACACTGGCACCACAGATTGTTCACGTGCCCGACAAATCGACCAAGAAACCGGTGATCCATGTGGATTTCCGAGTTTACCATCTGGCAGCAGTCGTAGCTAATTCGTACAAATACCAAATGCAGAACTTCGAGAAAAACATGAAACGAATGTATGCAGAATTAGAAAATCTGGGTTTTACAACCAATGTTGGGAGATCGGTTCGTTTAAATCCCTATAATCCGGATGAACCCGATCCGGGTTTAACCTTACAACTGGGTGAGGTACTCCGTCTCTTTAAGCGAAAAAAATAGCTCCGAAAATTCAATTTTTGTTATTCATAAAAAAACCTTTGATTTCAACTTTCGTTAATGTAAATTGGAATGAGTATATCAAATTAGAGGTTCCTGATGAGAAAATTATTCATAGCAATATTGATTCTATTCACTATCAACGAGTTCTGTTCAGCACAAGTGCAGCAAGGGAAAACCTTTGTTTTCGACGGGTATGTGATGACACCGGATTCGATGCCTGTTGAAGGCGCATTCCTGATCAATTACAGAAACTCAAAGATTGTTGCCACCGACCATTCCGGTTATTTTAAAATGGTGGTTGAGCCCAAGGATTCGGTCATGGTGAATCACGTTTCAATGGCCCCCAAGGTTATTGATGTTTATCCGACCTATATAAATAAGGCCAAAATAATTATCGACTACCGGACTTACATCGTTAATCCGATTACAACTTATGACGAAGAAAAACAGCGCTCAAATCTGGAGCAGAGTATGGATCAACTGAACCAAGACATCCAAAAAGAGATCATTGTTGACCAATCAAAACGCACCGGGAACGAGAATATATACAATGACAATGTCAACAATCCCGGGGCCACAATCATTCGGGTATCTCCAAAAATCAGCAAAAAAGACAAAATGGAGAAACGAGACCCTAACAACCAATAAAGTTAACCTCCGGCTCTAACTCAATATTAAACCGTTCCAAAACCGACTGTTGGATTTTCATCGCCAACTGGTGGATGTCCTTTCCGGTAGCCGAACCATAATTAACCAACACCAAAGCTTGCTTTGCATGCACACCGGCATCTCCTTCGCGGTAACCTTTCCACCCACATTGATCAATCAACCAGCCCGCAGCTAATTTACATTGTCCCTCCCCTGCCGGGTAAACCGGAATTGTAGGAAATTTCTCCTTCAGCATGTCTCCCATTTCGTTGGATACGACCGGGTTTTTAAAAAAACTACCAGCATTTCCAAGTTCCTCTGGATCAGGAAGCTTCGATTCACGAATTGCAATAACTGCATCGCGTACATAATGAATATTCTCCCCTCCCCGCTTTTCGACCTCAGTACGTAAATCACCATAATCAAGCTTGTATTCAACAAATTTATCCAAGCGAAAAACAACAGAGGTGACCACGAAACGCCCCTTCAACTGATTTTTAAAGATGCTGTTACGATACGCAAACTGACAGTCACTTCCGGGAATTTCATATTCTTCAAAAGTCTTCAAATCGAAACCTTTCACCATCTCTACATAATCCCCAACCTCAACACCATAGGCTCCAATATTTTGCACCGGTGCTGAACCCACATTTCCGGGAATTAGCGATAAATTTTCGATCCCACCATACCAGTTATGTACACAGTAGGCCACAAAACGATCCCAATCTTCACCGGCTCCAACTTCCAGCCAAACATGATTCCGGTCTTCCTTAATTTGTTTTATTCCGGGAATGTTGGCATGTAAAACCAAACCCTCAAAGTCGTCCACAAATAAGAGGTTGCTACCACCGCCCAACAAAAGCAAGGGCAATTTCTCCCATTCCGGGAAGTTTGCCAGAAAATAAGGCAGATCATCAGCCTCCGTAAATTCAAAAAAATAACGGGCCTTTGCGTCTAACCCAAATGTATTGTAGGTTTTAAGGGAAAAGTTCTCGGAAAAACGGATCATTCTTTAATTTTTCTGCCAAAGATAATAGAAGCAATTTCACAACGTTTACAATCGTAAGACTATTTAATTTAACAAACAGCTCCAAGCAAGCCCAACGAATACATGTTCGACTAAAGCTTGAAAGAAGAAAAATATGCCTAAAAAAGTAGACATCGTTGTTACCAACGACTTAGTTACCGACAACAGAGTCCACAAAGTTGCTGAGAGTCTGATTCAAATGGGCTACACTCCCCGATTAATCGGACGGGAGCTGAAAGACAGCCTCCCATTGGAACAGCGAAATTATCCAACAGTTCGCATACAACTGTTCTTTGATAAGGGCCCTAAGTTTTACATCGAGTTTAATATCCGAATTTTCTTCAAATTATTATTTTCACGAGCATCAATAATTGTATCAAACGACCTCGACACGCTTGGGGCCTGCTATCCGGCAGCTAAGCTATCGGGCAAAAAATTAGTTTACGATAGTCACGAATACTTCACTCAAGTTCCGGAATTAATCGACCGCCCCTTTAAGCAAAGGCTGTGGGAACGACTGGAAAGAACAATTCTTCCCCGTCTGAAAAATGCATTCACCGTTTCACAATCTATCGCCAACGAATATGAAAGACTGTATGGAACCAAGTTTAAAGTGGTTCGCAACCTACCATTGCGTTCCAGGCAAATAGTCGTTTCAGTCGATCGAACGGTTCTTCCGCACGATGAAAAGATTATCATTTATCAAGGTGCCTTAAACTTGGGACGAGGCTTGGAATATGCTATTCAGGCCATGCGTTTTGTAAACGGAGCACAACTTTGGCTTGTTGGTTCAGGCGATTTGGATGAATACCTACAACTTTTAACCCGACAATTGGGCTTGCAATTCAAAGTTCGATTTTTTGGAAGAGTTCCATTTCAGAACCTTTCTGAACTTACTGCTCAAGCAGACTTAGGCTTATCGATTGAAGAAGATTTGGGGCTAAACTATCGCTTCGCCCTTCCCAATAAACTTTTCGACTACATCCAACATAAAATACCGGTTTTAGTGAGTCCGCTCCCCGAAATGAGCAAGATTGTCACATCCTACAATATTGGACAGATATTAGAGTCACGAGAGCCGGAACAAATGGCAAAACAGATAACAGATATTCTAGAAAACGAAAGCCTGAGAAAACATTACTTAAAAAACCTGAACAAAGCATCTTCTGAATTATGTTGGGAAAATGAAGTTGCTGTATTACAACACATTTTCAAGGAAATAAAATAACCAAATTGTAACCACACCAGGAATAAATCAAACATTTATATTATTTCCTTTAAATTTATTTACCATCTGTTTGCTATGTTATTCTTTTAACTATTTTCGTCTCTTGTTAAGAGTGTTATTAACCTTGAGTTATTTACAAGTTAAACCCTATTTTATGAAGAAAATTATTTTTCTTTTAGGAATTATTGCAATGATGGCTTCCTGCGGAACTCAATCAGCAAAACCAGCAGAAGAAACAGAAACTCCTGCGGTAGAAGAATCAGTTGAAGTTGCGGTGCCAGACACAGCTGTGGTTGCAGCACCAGATTCAGTTGAAGTTGCTGCTCCGGATTCAGTAATGGCTGAATAATTGCAACAATTTAAAAAACTAAAATGGTGTTTTGAAGGAATAAACCTCCTTTGAAACATCATTTTTTTTCGTCCATCAATTCCGAAAAATCTAGTACCAACTGCTCCTTATCCGGATTACTCAGTTTCAAATCGGCACACAGTAGTGTTTTGGCTTTGTACTTCTCAACAACGGTATAATCGTGTGTTGCCATCAGAATCGTCTTACCTTTTCGGTTCAATTCAATAAATATCTTCATAAGGTCAGCCGTAGTCTCCGGATCGAGGTTTCCGGTTGGCTCATCAGCCAAAATGATATCCGGGTCGTTCAATATCGCGCGGGCAATAACCACCCGTTGCTGCTCACCTCCCGACAATTCGTGCGGCATTCGTTTCAGGCTGTTCATCATGTCTACACGCTCCACCACCTCACGAATTCGATCGTTTATTGCTTTGTCATTTTTCCAGCCGGTAGCTTTCAACACAAAAACAAGATTATCGCGCACCGAGCGGTCCGTCAGCAGCCTGAAATCCTGAAAAACAACACCTATTTTTCGACGTAAAAAAGGAATTTCCTTTGGTCTTATGCGGCGTAGATTGTATCCGGCAACATAAGCTTCGCCATTAAAAATATCCAATTCAGCATGCAATACTTTTATCAAACTCGACTTTCCGCTTCCAACCTTTCCAATCAAATAAATCCATTCTCCCGAACGAACTTTTAAATGGACATCAGCCAGCACCAAATTCTCTTGCTGATAAACATCGACACCTGTTAAATTGATAATTGGATTACTTTGCATAGTGGCCTTTTTAGCTGCTTTTCACAAAACTAAGTTTTTTTGTCAAACACGGTAATAAAGCTTTAAAATAAACAGTTATTTGTTGAGAACTAAGGCAAGATATTTGTAACGAGCTTGTCTGAAATGCTATTTTTACAGTTCATAAAATTAACCGCCGATGAAAACAAGACTGGTATTGTTCGCACTTACAATATGCCTTTCCTCTTCTTTTTCTTTTGCTCAAAAAACCATTCAAGGCCAATCAGTTTCTGCTGATATACAAACTGCAAAAGATTTACTCTCGAAAAATCAGTTTATCTCTGCCGGAGAATATTTTGCAAAAATTGAGAAAGAAAGTGCACCAGGCTCGTCAACTCAAACAGAGGCTGCTTATTACAAAGCGCTTTGCCAATTAAAAACAGATCGCAAAGCAGGTGAAAATGCCATGCAAAATTTCTTAGGAAAACATCCGGAAAGCATTTATACTGATGCAGCCAACTTTGAATTGGCTAACGCCTGGTTCCACGATCGTCGCTATACGAAGGTCATCAGTATTTACAAGAAATTACCACGGTACAGTTTCTCTCTGGAAGAACAAAACAGAATCAGCTATCAAAATGGTTATTCTCTTTTTCAAATTGATCATTACGACGAGGCTGAACGAGAATTTAATCGCCTGCGAAACGGCAATTCCCGATATGCTTCCCAGGCAACTTATTATTGGGGACACATCAAATATATGAAGGAAGATTTCGACAGCGCGCTCCAAGCCTTTAACAGCTTGAAGGATAACCCGGCTTTTGCTCCGGTTATTCCTTTTTATATGGCTCAAATTTACTACATGCGTGGCGAATATGCACAAGTCATTTCTTTTGCTGAGCCCTTGCTCGCCAAAGCCGACAAAAAACAAAAACCGGAATTGGAAAAAATTATCGGAAGTTCTTATTTCCACCTGCAGCAGTTCGACAAAGCAATTCCGCATCTCGAAAGCTATTTCAAGGATTCAAGAAGTCGCCAACGCGATGAAAATTATATGTTTGCTTATTGCTATTACCGGGCTGCTCAATTCGATAAAGCCATCACCCCATTTGAATATGCATCAGCAGGCAAAGACGCCATGGCACAAAATGCCTATTATCATTTAGCTGATTGCTATATCCACACTGGTGATAAAAACAAAGCCCGTATTGCTTTTGAAGCAGCATCTGAAATGGATTTCGATAAAGGGATTCAGGAAGATGCCCTGTTCAACTATGCAAAAATCACCTACGAGCTGTCGTACTCTCCCTTTAACGAAACCATCAACGCTTTCGACAAATACATCAGCCTTTATCCCAATTCGCAGCGTAACGATGCAGCTTACAACTACCTGGTTCAGGTTTACATGAGCACCAGTAACTTTAAGGATGCCATGACCAGCATCGAAAAAATAAAAGTAAAGAACCCGGCGATACTCGAAGCCTACCAGCGAGTGAGCTATTACAGGGGACTGGAGTTCTTCAACAACCAGACTTATTCCGATGCCATTGCTACTTTTGACAAGTCGTTGGAAAATGGCAGTTACAATCCGACATTGGAGGCCCTTGCCACCTATTGGAAAGCCGAAAGTAATTATCGGCTAGGCAACTACCAGACTGCAATTGACGGATACGAACGTTTTGCACAAATGCCGGCAGCAAAGTCTACACAGGAATACATCAATTATAACTATAACCTGGGATATGCCTATTTCAAATTAAAGGATTACAACCAGGCTTCCCAAGCCTTCAACCATTTTATACAAATGTCGCCGGCGCAGGATGATAAGCTGGCAGATGCATACAATCGTCTGGGAGACTGCAATTACATCAATCGCGACTTTGCTTCATCGAAATCAAATTACAACAAAGCTTTGGGATTGAATAAATATGATGCAGACTATGCACTCTTCCAAAAAGCAATGAGTGAAGGTGTTCAACGTCAACCGCAACAAAAAATCAGCAGCTTAAAAGAACTGCTTAGCCAATATCCCACCTCGGCCTATGCCGACGATGCTTTATATGAATTAGGAAGAACTTACGAACGGGAAAATCAACTAACAACTGCTGTTTCATATTACAATCAGCTGTTAAATAGCTATCCGCAAAGCAGCTATCGACCGAAAGCTCTTTTGCAACTTGGATTAATCGCCTATAATCAGTCGGACTACAAACAATCCATGAGCTATTATAAGCAGATCGCTGAAAACTATCCGGACAGTGAAGAAGCACAAGCCGCTATGCTGGGAATCAAAAACAATTACGTTGAGATGAACAACGTTGATGCTTACTTCGACTATGCCAAACGGAAAGGCTCAAATGTACAGGTTACTGTTAGCGAACAGGATTCGTTGAACTATATGGCGGCCGAACGTTTGGTCATGAGCAAAGATCCGAAAGCTCGTCAGCAGCTCGAATATTACCTACAAAATTATCCAAACGGCAGCTTCAGCCTGAATGCTCGTTTTTACCTGGCTGAAACAAAATACAACGAAGGTCAGTATTCGGAAGCACTGCATGATTATGAGTTAGTCCTGGACAAAACAGATAACATTTTCACTGAGCCAGCCCTGGCCCGTGCTGCCGAATTACAATACAATGCGGCCAACTACGATCAGGCTTTAATGAATTACAAACGTCTGGAAGTAAATTCAGGCAATAAATGGAATTTACAGAAAGCGAAGATTGGTATCATGCGTTGCCTTTACGAGCTAGGTCGATTTGAAGCCTGTAAAAAAGCAGCAATCCAGGTATTGGCCTTGGAAAACTTGTCGGAGCAACAAAAAAGCGAAGCAAACTTCAAGCTGGCCAAATCATACCTGCAAACCAAAGACGAGCAGGATGCACTCCCCTTGTTCACCAAGCTTGCTGAAGATACACAAACACCGGAAGGTGCAGAATCGAAATACCTAACTGCTGAAATTCTTTTCAACCAAAACAAAACCAAACGGGCCGAAAATGTCATTATGGATTTTATTGAAAAGAATACACCTCACCAATATTGGCTGGCAAAAAGTTTCATCCTACTGGCCGATATCTACTCAGCCAATGGTGATCAATTCCAGGCGAAACACACTTTAATGAGTATGGTTGAGAACTATCCGGAACAGAATGATGGCATCATCGATCTGGCCAAAACGAAATTACAGCATCTGGAAGAGCTTGAAAAACAACAGCAAGCTGAGAAACCGGAGCCAATGCAAATCGATCCAACCCAGAATTAAGAGAACCGTTTACACGAAACAACATTAAGCAAACACATGAAACCAACATATTTTAAACATATCATACTCACAGGCCTGTTTGGCATGGCCTTGCTGTCGGTTTCGGCACAACAGGATAGTACAAAACTTCAAAAAGAAGTTGAAGTTATAAAAGCTTATAAACCGACCATTTCCGACGCTTACAAAATCAACGATCAGCCTGAAATTGCTTCACCATCGGGTGACAAGCCTGTTTTTGATTATCAAATTAAAACACAGCCTATGATCACCTCATTCACTATGCAACCGGTGGAAGCAGCGCGAATGAAGCCGGAACCCGGCGATCGGCTCAACAAAGGACTATTGAAATTGGGAGTAGGAAACTATTTCAGCCAATACGGAGAATTTTTCTACAACGCCGAAGCAAGCCGCTCAACAGATCTTGGCATACACCTGAAAAGCCACCTATCGAACGGTAAACTAAAGCTGGATAATGGAGACAAAGTGAAAGCACCTGATAATAAAAGCCTGGCCGAGCTATTCGTAAACCACCGCTTTCGGGCCGGCAGTCTGAAAACAAAACTATTTTTCGAGCATCAATCCTTTCGCTACTATGGTTACACCGGCGACAAACGAAGCGACGAGGATAAAGCTAGCTACATCCCGATGTGGAATGAAAAACAAGCTTTTCCGAAGGCAGGATTGTCCGTAAGGTATGCTCAAAAATACGATCCAAAGGCTGCACTAAACTTCAATACAGGTCTGGACTACCAATACATGGGAACAAAAACAGGGCAAAGTGAACATCTCGTAAAATGGAATGGCTACTTTTCTGCTCCAATCAACCTGATGGAAGGAGTACTGGATGCAGGAATCACCTACAGCACAACCGACAGTGTTTACCAAGCCGACACCGGGAACTTAGCCAAACGCAATCAGGCAATCTTGAAAGTTAACCCGGCTGCCGTTTTCGACTCGCAAACACTTAAATTCAGAATAGGGATCAACAGCTATACCGTACTTGAAAAAGGGGAAGACGTAACCTACATGCTTGCTCCCAACACCCACATTGAATACACACCGGCAGCAAACATCATCTCGCTATATGCCGGAACCGACGGCTATCTGAAGCCTAGTAACTACTCGGCCATTGCTGCCGAAAATCCCTTTGTCCGTCCCGACCAGAATATCAAAAACACGAAGTATCAATATATTTTAACCGGGGGGATAAAAGGAAAGTTCATGCCTGGCTTTGGCTACAATATTCACGTTGACTATGCCAGCATAAAAGATCAACATTTCTATTACCTGCACAATGATGAAATCACCGAAAATGCAGTTACTTCACTTTATCAAAACAACACATTTGACGTTCTGTACGATAAGGTAAAACAACTTACCTTAGGTGGGGAACTTCACTATGCCTTCAGTGAAGAATTTGACCTCCGTCTGGAAGCAAAATATCATTCCTATTCGCTAGACTCGCTTCAGGAAGCTTGGCTAAAACCCAAATTCGAAGCATCAGCATCTGCCTTCTACGATCCTGAAGGCCCATTCAAGTTTACAGCCGACCTGTATTTTACAGGCTCACGAAAAGCATTAATTGAAACCACACACATCAATAACGACGACTTAACACTACTTATCCCTACATCAACAACCGAAATGATAACTATGGATTCAATTATCGATCTGAATATTGGGGTTGAATATCAATTCAATAAAAACCTCAATTTTTGGGGCCGCGCCAATAATTTCACCTCTAATAAATATGCACTATTTCCAGGCTACACCAACCAAGGATTAAACCTGCTTGCAGGGATTAGTTTTTCGTTCTAACAAAAGGTAGAAGACGGCTTTAAAACAGACAAATTTCACCGACAGTCAGGTGATTATTAAAATGCTGATTTTCTGTTTCTTATTTTTTAATTTTTTGTTGAAAACTTTAGGTTCAAACAGCACAAAAAACTAGCAATAGAAAGGACTATTTTTCCTATATTTGCATGTTGACGCGGGAGATTAAACAAACGATTAAGAAGATCAAAATAATTCACCATAAATCAGGTACTTTCCCGAAAAACAAACAGGTGGGAATCAGCAGAGAACCATCTTTGAATTACAAATCCGAAAGGCCAGTCCGATCAGGATTAATTATTTATTGAAAGAACCAAACATTTAATAAATGAGCGAATTAGAAAATAAGCCAGCTAACGGAAATGGCAATTATTCAGCTGACAGTATTCAGGTACTGGAAGGTTTGGAGGCAGTACGTAAGCGTCCTGCCATGTACATTGGCGATGTGAACGAAAAAGGGTTGCACCACTTGGTTTACGAGGTTGTTGACAACTCGATTGACGAAGCATTGGCCGGCTATTGTAAAAACATTGAAGTTTACATTAACGAAGATAATTCGATCACGGTAAAAGATGATGGCCGTGGTATCCCGACGGAGATGCACTCCAAAGAAAATAAATCGGCACTGGAAGTTGTTATGACTGTATTGCATGCCGGTGGTAAATTCGACAAAGACACGTATAAAGTCTCCGGAGGTTTGCACGGGGTAGGTGTATCATGTGTGAACGCTCTTTCGACAAACTTGAGAGCCGAAGTACACCGCGAAGGCAAGGTTTGGGAACAGGAGTTCAGCATTGGAAAACCATTATATCCGGCGCGGGTAATTGGCGAAGCTTCCGATACCGGAACAATTGTAACCTTTCAACCGGATGCCAGCATTTTCCTGACAACAACCTACAAATACGAAATACTTTCGGCTCGTTTGCGCGAGTTGGCATTCCTGAATGCAGGAGTTCGCCTGATCCTGACTGACCTTCGTGTTCAAAATGAAGATGGAGAATACAAAAGCGAAGTATTCTTCTCAGAAGCCGGATTGAAAGAATTTGTTGAATACCTGGATGCAGCTCGCGAAAAACTGATCGAAGAAACAATTCATATTTCTTCTGAAAAAGGAGAAGTACCCGTTGAGATCGCATTACACTACAACACATCTTTCAACGAAAATATTCACTCGTACGTTAACAACATCAACACGATTGAAGGAGGTACCCACTTAACCGGATTTCGCCGCGGATT
>NZ_JBZQJF010000039.1:0-4929 GCF_059905295.1 Mangrovibacterium sp. | reverse complement strand
GAAAAGATCATACTTTGTTTGCCCTGATTGATGGTACTGTTGTTTTCAAAAAGAAAAGAGACAACAAATCGTATGTGTCTGTTGAACCCGTAGTGGCAGCAAACTAAGACGATATTAAAATACGCATTGAGAATCTCCTGTCTTGTTTGAGGCAGGAGATTTTTTATTTTATACATTTGCCAAGCAAAATAAAAACGATCGTTTTCAAGGTTTTCGTGGTTGTCAATAGTTGTCCTTTTTCTGAAGTTAAGGCAGCTGGATAATTGCGGTAACCAAGACAACAAAAAAATCAGTGTCCTATGCTCAACTTACGATTTATCCAGGAAAACCCGGAATTGGTAATTGAAAAATTGAAAAAGAAAAATTTCGATGCCAGCCAAATTGTTGGTCAAATCATCGATCTGTATAAAACAAAGAATGAAATTCAGGCCAAGGCAGACCAAATGAAAGCCGAAATGAATAAGCTTTCCAAGGAGATTGGTCAATTGTTCCGTGAAGGGAAACAAGCTGAAGCGAATGTGGCCAAAGAGCGTACTTCGGAACTGAAGGACAGCATTAAGCAGCTGGATGAAGATTTTGCTAAAATCGACAGTCAGGTGTTTGAATTGCAGGTGTTGTTACCCAATATTCCTGCTGAGATTGTTCCTGCCGGAAAAGCAGCAGAGGATAACGAAGTTGTAAAACAGGAAGGTGACGTGCCGGATTTGAGTGAAAGTAAATTGCCACACTGGGAGTTGGCTTCAAAATACGATCTGATAGATTTTGAACTTGGGGTGAAGATTACCGGCGCTGGTTTCCCCGTTTATAAAGGTAAAGGATCACGCCTGCAACGTGCGTTGATTAATTTCTTTTTGAATGAAGCCGAAAAGGCCGGCTATTTGGAGATTCAACCACCGCTGATGGTGAACGAGGATAGTGGCTTTGGTACCGGGCAGTTGCCTGACAAGGAAGGGCAGATGTATCACGCAACCGAAGATAACCTGTACCTGATCCCGACTGCCGAGGTACCGGTTACCAACCTTTACCGCGATGTGATTGTTGACGCAAAGGACTTGCCGATTAAAAATACAGCTTACAGTGCCTGTTTCCGTCGCGAAGCCGGCTCGTACGGAAAAGACGTTCGCGGGTTGAACCGTCTGCACCAGTTCGATAAAGTTGAGATTGTACAGGTCGCTCATCCTGATAAGAGTTATGAAATTCTCGATCAGATGGTCGCTCATGTTGAAAGCCTGGTACAAAAGCTTGGCTTACCATACCGCATCCTGCGTTTGTGTGGGGGCGATATGAGCTTTACTTCAGCGCTGACTTACGACTTCGAAGTGTATTCTGCAGCTCAGGAGAAATGGTTGGAAGTAAGTTCTGTTTCAAACTTTGAATCCTTCCAGGCTAACCGCCTTAAGTTGCGTTACCGCGACGAGCAAACTAAAAAACCGGTTATTGCCCACACCCTGAATGGTAGTGCTCTGGCCTTGCCGCGTATTGTGGCTGCCTTGCTCGAGAATAACCAAACAGCTGACGGTATTAAAGTACCTGAAGTTTTGGTTCCGTTCTGTGGTTTCGATATGATTAAATAATATGCGATATATAATAATAGTATTGCGAAAGGCTGTCCTTGGTGGGCAGCCTTTCTTGTTCTGAAAGTCTAGTCTCGTTTTGCTTTTGTATCCGGATGACCTACCCTGGCCCTCCCTTGCAAGGGAGGGAAATTCCGACTTGGTCGGAATGGGAGGGTGCGTCTGATTCAAAAGAATCCACTTTCATTCCTGTTGGTGATTTCAGGGAATTGGGTCTGTTTTGTTCTGAACCGGTTGCCGGTGTCTCGCCGGAGTAGCTCGTTTTTGCGGTCGGGTTTCGTAGCCGCCAAACTGTGGCAGCTTTCCCGAGGGTCCATTTCATTGCCGCCGACGGGAGGCAGTGTTCCCGATAGTCGGTTTTGCTGCCGCTGACGTATTTTGTCATTCCGGAGGATCGATTTCGTAGCCGCCAAATTGTGGCAGCTTTTTCGAGGGGCGATTTCTTTGCCGCTGCCGGGAGTCTACATTCCCGATGGTCGGTTTTGCTACCGCTGACGTGTTTCGTCGTTCCGAAGGCTTGGATTTGTAGCCGCCGACGGGAGGCCGCTTCTCCGAGGCTCAGTTTCCTCCAAAAAGTAAAAGGTCGTGATACCGGAGGGTCGGATTTGCCGTCCCAAGTGCCGGTTCATGGTTTCCAAGGGTCGGATTCATTGTCCCGAGTGTCGGTTCATGGTTTCCAAGGCTCGGATTCGTTGTCCCAAGTGTCGGTTCATGGTTTCCGAGGCTCGGGTAGGTCGAAAAAGTAAACGCCCGGGGTTTCGGAGGGGCTCACCAAGCTTTAGTCGCGGACATTCATTGTTGTACTAGCGAATTTCCACCAGCCGGATGTCGAAAGCCAGCACGGCAAAGGGCGGAATCTTGTTGGAGGTTCCTTTGCGGCCCCATGCCAGGTCGGCCGGAACCCAGAATTTGTAGCGGCTGCCAAGGCTCATTAGCCGGAGCCCTTCCTGCAAGCCTTCAATCATCTCGTTCATGGCGACCTCATCAGGCTTGTTTTGCCGGTAGGTATCTTCCAGTACTTTCCCGTCCAGCAATTGTGCTCGTTGGTGAATCAGCACTGTTGACCATTCGTCGGGTTTGTCGCCCTCAGTTTGCTCAACAATTAAATACTGAAGGCCACTTGCTGTTTCAACAACTCCTTCTTTATGCCGGTTCTGCTCCAAAAAATCTTCACCCATTTTGCGATGATGACCAGCTGCTCCCTTGTTCTTTGTTTTTGATTCTCGCTTTGCCAAATTGCTTGTTGTTTTTTGTCCTGCGAACAAAAATATTGAAATATAGGCAAGCAAAAAAGCAAATAGTCCCCGTGCTTGTTTCGAAGGGATCAAAATGCCTGTAACTGGCTTAAAATCCCTGATTAATGCGGATGACAAAGGTTTCGTTTTTGGCTGCGGTCGATAGCAACAGGGGGTATTGCCTGAAAAGGATGAAATTTTTTTAAACCTCTTTGGTGTTTGCCGTATCAGGTACAGAATAAATTTATAATTTTGGGGTCATACCCCGTCAAAATAAAGGCTGAATCTCAAATCAAATTTAATATGAATTTATTATTAACTTTTGTCTGGAAGTTAATTTATAATTTATAGTTTTGTCATTCTGTTCTATTTTTGACGATAAATTTTAAGAAAAATAAATCATTAACTTATAATTTGTAACACGATGAAATCAAAATTGGAGTATATCTGGCTAGATGGATACAAGCCAACTCAGACTTTAAGAGCTAAGACAATGATGTCGAAAGATGGTTTTGATGGAAAACTGGAAGACCTTAAAATGTGGTCATTCGACGGTTCTTCAACAGAACAAGCAGAAGGTGGTAGCTCAGACTGTTTATTGAAACCAGTTGCATGTTATCCTGATGTTACTCGTAAGGATGCTTACGTTGTTATGTGTGAAGTTTTAAATGCAGACGGTACTCCTCACGAATCTAATGGTCGTGCTACGATCTCACAAGACGATGATGATTTCTGGTTTGGTTTCGAGCAAGAATATTTCTTGATGGATATGGATACAAACTTGCCATTGGGCTTCCCGGCTAACGGTTATCCAGGACCTCAAGGACCTTACTATTGCGGTGTAGGTGCTAAAGCTGCTTACGGTCGCGAAATCGTTGAAGAACACTTCGATGTTTGTTTAGCTGCTGGTTTGAACGTTGAAGGTATCAACGCTGAGGTTGCTGCCGGACAATGGGAATTCCAAATCTTCGCTAAAGGAGCGCACGACGCAGGTGACCAAATTTGGGTTGCTCGTTACTTCCTGGAAAAAGTTTCTGAAAAATATGGCGTATATGTAGACTGGCATCCGAAACCACTGGGTAAAGACCTAGACTGGAACGGTTCAGGTATGCACGCTAACTTCTCTAACGGATTGATGCGTACTTGTGGTGATAAGAAAGTATTCGAAGCTATTTGTGAAGAATTCGGTAAGCACATCGAAGAGCACATTTCAGTTTACGGTGCTGGTAACGACCAACGTTTGACTGGTAAGCACGAAACTGCTTCTATTACTGACTTCAGCTATGGTGTTTCTGACCGTGGTTCTTCAATCCGTATCCCTGTTGGTACTGTTGAAGATGGCTGGAAAGGTCGTTTGGAAGACCGTCGTCCTGCTTCTAACGGTGATCCTTACAAAATTGCTGCTGTTATCATTAGCACAACAAACAAGGCCTTATAATTCACCTGATATAATATTTCGAAAAGCTGTCCGATTGTTCGGGCAGCTTTTTTTTTCTAAAAGTCCCTGCTGAGTTCCAAGTTCCAGGTTTCAAGTTTCGAGTTGCGGCTATAGGACCCTTGTGGAGGTCTGGGGCTACTGCATGTTGCTGGTTACTGGTTGCACTTTACCTAATCGATAATCCTGAATGTTGAGAGTTGCGGTCATAGGTACTCTTGTGGAAACCAGGAGCTGCTGCTTATTACTGGTTTCTGGTTGCTCTTCTCTCAATCGCTAATCGCTAATCGGCAATCAATAATCGTTAACCTTTCAAGTTTCACGATAACCCGGCAACTCTTGATAACAATAGCAACAAGATATGAGAGCGCGAAGTAGCGAAGTAGTGCGCATGCAAGTTGGATCTCTCTGTATTCTCTGTTGTAAAACCGGGCGAATAATGATTATTTTTGCCCAAATTTTTTGGCTATGACTCGCGTAAAATTCCCGGTAAAAAAAGAATTGTTCCAGGAGACAACACACTCACCCGCGTTAGTGGATATTGTTGGTCCTGAACTAGTGAAGGATGTTATTGACTTTTGCTTTATTGCCAACCCGTATTATCCAACAGCGGAGATGATGGATGATTTACTGCAAAAGATTCCTGAAATTATTAAGGCTTATCCTTCCAGTAATCCGCGCATCG
>NZ_JBZQJF010000038.1:0-15113 GCF_059905295.1 Mangrovibacterium sp. | reverse complement strand
CTGTGGAAGATGCATGCGGAAATGTCCGGTAAAAGCCATCTTCGTGGAACAGGACGACCTCGACAAGATCAAAACATTTAAATACCGTGTTGTTCTTTTCCCGTCGGTCATGATCGGTCAATTCCCCGAAAACTATACGGAAGACCAGATTTACGCCGCACTGCTAAAAATGGGTTTCACTCATGTTTATGAAGTAGAGCAACCTATTGGTTTTCTCAAAGAATCGATTCGGGATTACTGTCGGAAAGATAAAAACAACCGTCCCCATATCTCCACCTTTTGCCCGTCCGTGGTGCGACTTATACAAATCAGGTATCCCTCGCTGCTCGAAAACCTGATCCGCTGCAAGGCGCCACAGGATTTGGGAGCTAACTTTGCCTTGGAGCAGCTACTGGCTCAAGGAGCCAAACGAGAGGAAATCGGGTTATTTTACGTAACTCCCTGCATTGCCAAAATGAGTTCGGTGAAAAGTCCATTGGGTGAAACTGAATCAATCGTTGATGGCATCATCAACATGAACGAGCTTTACAACAAGGTTCGCAAAAACATCAGTACCAAAGACGTAGCCGACACGAGCGATCAGCGAACAACGTTAACGCGCGACGGAATTCTGTGGAGCCTGACACGTGGTGAAGCGAAGCACTTTGGCGAACGGAGTATGGCCATCGATGGGATTCACAACGTTGTAAAATTCCTGGAACGCCTGGAAAACGAAGAAGTACCGGACATTGATTTTCTGGAGCTCCGCGCTTGCGACCAAAGTTGTGCCGGCGGGAACCTGCTATCGGGCAATCGTTTTCTCACATCGGAGCGACTGGAACGAAGAGCAAAACGCTACCATCCGGCAATAAAATTTAAGGACCACCCGGTACAGGCCATGGCAGAAACCTTAAAACCGAAGCTTGTTTCAGAACAAATCAAACCCAAACCAGTGTTCATTCTGGATAAAGACCGGGAAAAAGCGTTGGAGAAAATGAGCAAGATG
Source organism: Mangrovibacterium sp. (assembly GCF_059905295.1). Lineage (NCBI taxonomy): Bacteria > Pseudomonadati > Bacteroidota > Bacteroidia > Marinilabiliales > Prolixibacteraceae > Mangrovibacterium > Mangrovibacterium sp. The sequence continues at coordinate 14,128 of NZ_JBZQJF010000038.1, read as the reverse complement.
CAACGAATCATATGCTTCCTGCCCGGGATTGACTGTGGTGCATGCGGTGCCCCCAACTGCCAGGCTCTTGCCGAAGATATGGTATGCCAGCAAGCAAAAATGTCAGACTGTGTATTCCTGCAACAAACATGGCAGGAAGAAAATAAAATATCAACCTCCAAAGCCCTGAAGAATATGGAGAAAAAATGGGGCAAAGATCGATTTAAAGCAGATTGTAATAAAAGAGGAAGAAGAAATGAAGGTTTCTGAAATTGTAGATCAACTCGGACTCAAAGTCATCTCGGGAGAGAAAGGTCTCGACCGGGAGATAACCGGAGCTTATGTCTCCGACCTGTTAAGTGATGTGATGGGCAATGCCCATGAAGGGCAAGTGTGGATTACACTGCAGGTACATCAGAATGTAATGGCTATTGCTTCTCTGAAAGATATGGCCGCTGTCATCTTGGTGAAAGACCTGAAAGCGAACGAAAACACAATTCATCACAGCGATGAAGAACAAATCCCGATCCTGTCAAGCTCTCTGTCAACATTTGAAATCGCCGGTAAATTGTACGCTTTACTGAACAACAAATGATGCGGAAGTTCAGGGCCGACCTGCACCTGCACACGGTACTTTCACCATGTGCAGATCTGGCCATGAGCCCTGATGAGATCATTGCACGCGCTCAGCAAAAAAAGCTGGATATTATCGCCATAACCGATCACAACAGCACCAAACAATGCAAGGTGGTTCGTGAAATGGCAGCTGATTCCGGAATTGTGGTTTTAAATGGTTGCGAGGTAAACAGTCGGGAAGAGGTTCACTCCCTTTGCCTGTTCGAAGACGACCATAGTATGAATGAATTTCAAGGATTCATCGAACATTACTTGCCACATATTCCGAACAAACCCGATTATTTCGGCTACCAGGTTGTGGTAGATAAAGACAACCAAATTGTCGAAGAATTGCCTTGGTACCTGGGAAATAGCTTGCAGGTAGAGTTGGAAACAATCGCCAATTTCGTGCACCAACTCAATGGAATATTCATCCCGGCTCATATCGACCGGCCGATGAACAGCATTTTCAGCCAACTGGGATTTTTACCCCACGAACTGAAAATCGATGCCCTGCAGATCAGCAAGCAAGCTCACGAAAGCCAATTGCGTAGGCATTACGACATACACCCCAATATTACACTTATAAAGGCATCCGATGCCCACTATCCGGAGGATATTGGCACCGCATGCTCAACCTTCGAACTGGTTAATCCCTCATTCGAAGAAATAAGATGGGCTTTGAACCAACAAAAGGGCCGATCAGTAAAAATTGAGAAATGATTGAACTCTCATTACATATACTTGACCTGGCACAAAATTCGATCCGGGCAAATGCCAGACTCGTTGAAATTCACATTATGGAGAATCCCAACGAAGGGTATTACCGTATCGTGATAAAAGATGACGGCGATGGTATGGATGCAGAAACACTGGAAAAAGTAACCGATCCGTTTTTCACGTCGCGAACAACACGGAAAGTAGGCTTGGGAATTCCAATGTTGAAGCAGAATGCAGAACAATGCGATGGTTCTTTTCAAATTGAATCGGAACTCGGCGTAGGTACCGAGTTGACAGCCATCTTTGGCTATCACCATATCGATCGTCCTCCCTTGGGTGATATCACAGGGACGATCATGATTCTGCTGGCCAATGAGAGGGGAACTGAAATTTTATATCGTCATCAAACCATACAGGGCGAATTCAATTTTGATTCGCGCCAAATAAAAAAAATACTGGAAGGAACTCCGCTCGTTACCAAAGAAATAAGAGATTTCCTAAGATCAATGATTGAAGAAAACTTAGATCATATTCAAATTACGAGAGAATGATTTCCGACCAATTAGACCAAGTACGAAAAAACTGAAATTAGAAGTAAAAACAGAGAAAAACGTAATAAAAAACCAAGAATCGTAATGACAAAAATTAAATCATTAGCTGACCTGCGTAAACTTAAAGACGAGGTGCAGTCAAAAATCAAGCTCAGGGAGAAAGGAGACCATCCGGAGAACCTGATCCACATTAAAGTATCTATGGCTACCTGCGGAATCGCATCGGGGGCCAAAGAAACGATGAACTACCTGATCGAAGAACTCGACCACCAGGGTATTGATGCCATTGTCACCCAAACTGGTTGCATGGGCTATTGCTATGCCGAACCCACGATCGAAGTAACCGTACCAGGCAAAGAACCAGTTATCTATGGGCATGTCAACAAAGACAAAGCGCTCGAAATTATCGAAAAACATCTCAAGCTAAACGAATTGGTTGATGGCATTATCCCAACCAACTACAAAACCATTGAAGACTAACAAACCCAAACAAAATGGCAGAATTTAATACCCATATACTGGTCTGCGGTGGAACGGGCTGTAAAGCCTCCCAAAGCGACCTGCTGAAAACAAATTTGAAAAACCGATTAGCAGATCATGGCCTTCAGGACCAGGTTCAGGTGCTGCAAACCGGCTGCTTCGGATTTTGTGAAAAAGGGCCGATTGTAAAAATCCAGCCCGACAATACCTTCTACGTATCGGTTGAACCGAAAGACGCTGTTGAAATTGTTGACGAACACATTTTGAAAGGGCGTAAAGTAGAACATTTGCTTTTTGTCGATCCTAAAAAAGATAAGCGGATTGACGATAGTAAAGACATGGACTTTTACAAAAAACAAGTCCGTATTGCACTTCGCAACTGTGGTTTTATCAACCCTGAAAATATTAACGAATACATCGGTAACGATGGCTATGCCGCTTTGGGTACTTGCCTGGAGAATTATTCGCCGACCGAAGTAATTGATATCATCAAAAAATCAGGGTTACGCGGTCGCGGTGGCGGAGGTTTCCCTACCGGCCTGAAATGGGAAATTACACACAAGGTTGAAGCAGACCAGAAATATGTCGTCTGTAATGCCGATGAAGGTGACCCGGGAGCATTTATGGACCGGTCAATCCTCGAAGGTGACCCGCATTCCGTAATTGAGGCGATGGCCATTTGCGGCTACTGCATTGGCGCATCAAAAGGCTTGGTCTACATCCGGGCCGAATATCCGTTGGCAATCAAACGCTTGAAAGTTGCCTTGGAACAGGCTGCTGAATTTGGGCTACTCGGTGAAAACATCCTGGGCTCAGACTTCAATTTCGAGATTGAAATCCGTTACGGAGCCGGTGCTTTCGTCTGCGGTGAGGAAACAGCCTTGATCCACTCCATGGAAGGTCTGCGCGGCGAACCAACTTTCAAACCACCATTCCCGTCAGAATCGGGTTACATGGGCAAGCCAACCAACGTGAACAACGTGGAAACCTTCGCCAATATTCCTCCAATCATTAACAAAGGAGCCGAATGGTTCTCCAGTATTGGAACTGAAAAGTCAAAAGGAACAAAAGTGTTTGCTCTCGCCGGAAAAATCAACAATGTCGGTCTGATTGAAGTTCCAATGGGGATTACCCTGCGCGAAGTGATCTACGACATTGGTGGTGGTATTAAAGACGGAAAAGAGTTCAAGGCCGTGCAAACCGGCGGACCATCCGGCGGCTGCCTGACCAAAGACTTCCTCGATACACCAATCGACTACGACAACCTGTTAGCTGCGGGATCGATGATGGGTTCGGGTGGTATGATCGTAATGGACGAAAGTGATTGTATGGTTTCCATTGCCAAGTTCTACCTCGAATTTACCCTCGACGAATCTTGCGGGAAATGTACGCCTTGCCGCATCGGGAACAAACGTCTTTTCGAAATCCTCGACAACATAAGTCAAGGCAAAGGGACTAAAGAAGATATTGACAAATTGCGCATGCTTAGCCATGTGATTAAAGACTCAAGCTTATGCGGTTTGGGACAAACCTCCCCCAACCCGGTACTGTCAACACTCGACCATTTTATCGACGAGTACACCGCACACGTGGAACACCACAAGTGTCCGGCCGGTCAATGTAAAGCGCTGCTAAGCTACCACATTGATGAGGAAAAATGTACCGGATGTACGCTGTGTTTCCGTAACTGCCCGGTTGGTGCAATTTCGGGTGAGAAACGCGGACCACACTATGTCGATCAGTCACTTTGTATTAAGTGCGGTATCTGTTTGGAGAAATGTAAGTTTGACGCGGTAAAGATCGCATAACAAAGAGGATTAAACATGGAAAAAATCACATTAAATATCGACCATAAGAGCATCGAAGTTCCCAAGGGAACGACGATCCTGGAAGCAGCTGCAGAAGTCGGCATCGACATTCCGACACTCTGTCACATGAAGCTTCACGACATGAATATTGAAAATAAACCCGGCGGGTGCCGCGTCTGCGTGGTAGAGGTGAAAGGCCGCCGCAACCTGGCACCAGCTTGCTGTACCGAGGTAGCCGAGGGCATGGAAATCAGCACCCACTCGATGCGCGCCGTAAATGCTCGTCGTACGGTTCTTGAGCTGATTCTATCGGATCACCCCGCCGACTGCCTGGTTTGTGCCAAGTCGGGCAACTGCGAATTACAGGACATGGCTCACCAGATGGGAATTCGTGAAGTCCACTACAAGGGAGCTCAAACTCATTACCGGGAAGATACTTCCCCTGCCATCATTCGTGAAATGGATAAATGTATCCGATGCAAGCGATGCGAAACCATGTGTAACACCGTGCAAACAGTAGGTGTCCTTTCAACAATCAACCGCGGTTTCGAAGCTGTTGTATCACCCGCATTCGAGATGAACCTCGACCACTCGACCTGTACTTATTGCGGTCAATGTGTTGCCGTTTGTCCAACAGGTGCCTTAACTGAAGTCGACGAAACCGGTGCTGTTATCCGGGCCCTTTCTGATCCTGCAAAAACCGTTATTGTTCAAACGGCTCCGGCTGTACGTGCTGCTTTGGGTGAAGAATTCGACATGGAAGCAGGCACCCTGGTAACCGGGAAAATGGTTTCAGCCTTACGTCGATTAGGATTCGATTATGTGTTCGACACCGACTTTGCAGCCGACCTCACCATTATGGAAGAAGGTACCGAGTTACTGGATCGTTTAGGCAAGTACCTGGGTGGTGACCCAAATGTAAAAATGCCAATCTTAACATCATGCTGCCCTGCCTGGGTGAAATTCTTTGAACATCAGTTCCCTGACTTAAAAGATATCCCATCTACTGCACGTTCCCCGCAACAAATGTTCGGAGCTATTGCAAAAACCTATTTCGCTGACAAGATCGGTGTAAAACGCGAGGATTTGGTGGTGGTTTCTATCATGCCATGTGTTGCAAAGAAATATGAAAGTAGCCGCGATGAGTTTGCTGTAAACGATAACCCGGATGTGGATTACGCCTTAACAACCCGCGAGTTGGCATCATTGATCAATTTGTCGAATATGGATTTCCAATCGTTACCGGAAGAAGATTTCGATCAGCCAATGGGAGAATCAACCGGAGCCGGAGTTATTTTTGGGACAACAGGAGGGGTAATTGAAGCTGCAGTTCGTACGGCCTACGAAATTCAGACCGGCAAATCGTTGCCAAAACTCGATTTTGAAGAACTACGTGGCATGGAAGGTCTTCGCAAAGCAACAATCGACTTCGACGGAACTCCAATCAACATTGGTATTGCTCACGGACTGGGTAATGCCCGTCAACTGCTCAATGAAATCAAGGCTGGCAAAAGCGAATTTCATGCGATTGAAATCATGTCGTGTCCCGGCGGATGTATTGGCGGCGGTGGTCAACCATACCACCATGGCGATGTGGAAATTCTGAAGAAACGTCAGAAGGCGCTTTATTCCGAAGACAAAAACAAAACGCTTCGGAAGTCGCACGAAAATCCACATATTCAAAAGCTTTATGACGAATTTCTTGGAGCTCCGATGAGCGAAAAAGCCCATCATCTGTTGCACACCAAATATTTCGACAGAAGCTAGTCGAGGAGACGTCATTCTTAGTCATTAATAGTCAATCAATAGTCATTTAGTTGTCATTAATAGTCAATAATTGTCACGCTTAGCTACCTTAACATGAAACTGGAAGATTTACAGGTTTACCAAATATCGATGGAGTTGGCCGATGAAGTTCACGCCCTTGTTATTCAATGGGAAAACTTTTACAGGTTCTCAATCGAGCAACAATTACTCGAGGCTACAGATTCGATCTCGGCCAATATCAGTGAGGGTTTCGGACGGTTTCATTACAAAGACCATAAGAACTTCCTCTATTTTTCAAGAGGCTCGCTTTTTGAAACCAAAACCTGGCTAACAAAAGCCTTTCGGCGTAACTTGATTGATGAGGAAACCTTCGGGAAACTTATGAAATCGTATGACTCGTTGGTCATCAAACTAAACAACTACATCAATTCAATTGGCTCCAAAGGCAACTGACCCCAAAAACAACGAATGACAAATGACTCATTGACAATTAATGACTGTAGATAAAACATCATTTCAACTTAAACGAAACATCATGACCAAAATAAAATTAGCAGAGAAAACCGTTGAACTGATTAAATCGGTTTGTGCTCAGTTTAACAACCAGGAATCAGAATTAATCAACGTACTTCACCAGGTTCAAAGTAAATTGGGCTACCTACCAGCCGAAGTGCAGGAGGTAATTGCCAATGAGCTGAATATGTCGGTGGCAAAAGTTTACGGCGTTGTAACATTCTATTCATTCTTCACCATGCTTCCTCAAGGTGAACACCCGATTTCCATTTGCATGGGGACGGCCTGTTATGTGCGTGGAGGAGAGAAAGTGCTTCACGAGTTTAAACGCCACCTTGGCATAGAAGTGGGACAAACCACCGCCGATGGCAAGTTTTCTATCAACTGCCTGCGCTGTGTGGGTGCCTGCGGACTAGCTCCGGTGGTACTGGTTGGTGAGAAAGTTTACGGCCGGGTATCACCCCAACAGGTTAGTAAAATTATTGCAGAGTACCAGGAAGGCTGCTCTGAGGCTCAAACAGCCTGACTCGTAGCCCAAGAACCCCAAACGATGCGTTAGCGCGGAAGCGAAAGCGAATTTGCCTTGGGTTACAGCTTCGAACCCCTTGGTTAAGGGGTCGGAGGTCTTATCGAAGGGGTTATTACCCCTTGCCTATGGGCTAATCGGCTGTTCGGAAGAGCTTATTGGTCATTCGGAAGACCCTAAAACCTCTTCCGAAGACCCTATTGGGTGTTCGCCGAAGCCTTTTACCCCTTGCCTATGTGGTAATTGGCTGTGGCGAACAGGCTTTTGGCTTATCGCCTTTGGGGATGCCTCAGTAAGGGATATAAACAAAGAAGAAGCCGGCGGGAAATTACCCGGCGGCTTCTTTTGTATTTTTACCACTTTCGTTATCTATTTTTGAAACAGAGGCCAAGCCTTCCCCCCTCGGGGGAACGGGAAGGGGGCTTCTTATTTCTTAAGCATAATGTTGAGAACCATCTTATCGACCTCACTCATACCTTCAGAACCAATGTCGCTTAAATTGTTAATGGTTTTATCCACGTCTTCATCCGCAATTCCTTCCAGCGAACTTACCACTTTATTATCCATCGCCATCATGGCTGAGAAAGTGGCCGATGAAACCGAGCTTGATACTTTCAACGCACAGCTTGGCTTAGCACCGTCGCACAACATACCCGCAATGTTACCAATCATGTTTTTCACTGCATAGGCGACCTGGTCACGGTTTCCACCCATCAGGTGGGTAATTCCGCAAGCTGCACCAATCCCGGCTACAGTCACACCACACAAAGCTGATAAACGTCCTAAGCGACGTTTGATATAAATTACCATGAGGTGACTCAATACCAATGCCCGCACCAAGTCATCTTCGGGCTTTTTCATTTCTTCAGCAAAAACAACCACCGGAAGTGTGCAGGTAATTCCCTGGTTACCACTCCCCGAGTTACTCATCACCGGAACCATAGCTCCAGCCATCCGCACATCGCAAGCCGAAGCGGTAACGGCTACCAGACGATTGTAAACACTGGTTCCCATGACATGTCGGAAGGATTCGTTTTCAATAACACGGGCTACCGAATGCCCAAACGAACCTTTCTTAGACTCTTCAGCTGCCATTTTATTCAATTGTGCAGCTTCGAGCATAAAGTGCAAATCGTCGACCGGAGCTTCCATGGCGAAGTCGTAAATCTTATTGAAGTTTAACTCCACATCGCTGCTTTCAGCCATCTGAAAATTTCCATTGGTAAACTCATCATAAATAACCTCACCATTGGCTTCAACATAAGCGATGTTGTTGTGACTCCCACAAATAATAACTTTGGAATTCTTCGTTTCGCCGTAACAGCGAGCCTCTATATATAACTTATCTGGTGTATCTTCTTTGAGTTCTACAGAAGTCCGCTTTTCCTCAACAATTTTCTTGGCTTCGGCTAATGCCTCCGGGTTCATGTCTTTCAAAACTTCCAGTCCGTATTCCGATTTACCAACCACCATTCCTAAAGCAATGGCAATAGGAAGCCCGATCATTCCGGTTCCCGGTATTCCGACACCCATGGAGTTCTTCAGAATATTACGACTCAGAAACAATTCAGCTCTGGCAGCTTGTTCTCCCAATACTTCCTTTGCCTTTGCAACTGTTAAGGCAACAGCGATAGGTTCGGTACAACCAATTGCAGGAACGACTTCACGTTTAATTAAACTCAAAATCGCATCGATATCTTCTCGTTTCATTTTCAACAACCATTATTTGAATAACAAATGATAGGTCTGGAAACATCGAAAATATTACAAGCTCAAATTATGATTTAAATTAGGTTTTCAGTCGAAATAGTGAATAATCGGAAGTTTGATACTCTATAAATCCTTAACCGACCTCTTCAGCAACCAGATCTCGAATCTCCAGAAAATTCCATTCCAACACCAACATATTATCGATGAAAAAGTTATAAATATCAGGCCATTGGTTTTGTCGATGAATATCAACGTTTTTTTTCCGGATGAAAATTCGGCTTACCTCTTCCCCTTTCGGCAAGCTGTAACAAAGTTCCCATTCCAAACCATTTTCGAAGCCATCTTCAATAATTACCCGATATTTTTCCAGTTGTTCATAGACCTGTATCCTACGATCTTCGCTCCTTGCATTGATCTCAAGCATGACTAAAGCCTCTGACCTGTCAATCTCAAATTTGAGATCAAGCCCACTGATTTTGGTATCATAAAGCATCCATTTCTTCTTTCGACCCTTTAATTCCGGCACAATTTCGCACCGTTTTCCGAACAAAATCCAGAAATCTTTCCTTAATTTTTTCGCTTCTTCCTTCGTATACATCTTTCATTCACCGATTAATCCTCAAAAATACACCGATAAACGCATTTTTAAAATGCTTTGTCTATTTCATATTAACGCCTTCATGGATATCGCCTATCATTGCAGTGCGTTTGAGAAACTTAATAGCGATAAACAGGACTTAGTTTTTTTTGTTAGCAATTTGCAATTTTTGAAGAACCATTGATTCTATGTATGTAGCCAAATCTCTTATAAAAGGATCTTTCAAGTATTCGTTCAATCATTTAGAGCGGATACTAAGAGTGGAAGGAGAGGGAAATTTAGAGCTCGATATCATATCAAATACAATTGATTCGGTTATCATGGATCCACAATTCGATCCCGAAATCGGAGCTATTGTTGACCTAAAGAATACATACTATCATCCTTCATACGATGAATTAATGGCAATTAAAGATCATTTATATGCGGTGAAAGATCGAACAAGTAGAAAAATTGCCTTAGTTGTTAATGATGACTTGTATTTCGTGGCGATAATGATCTGTATGTTTTGCCAAAAGTTTGGGATGAAAATGAAGGCTTTTAGAAACCCAAACAAGGCAAAACATTGGATCATCGAAACTACAAGCTGAAAATTTTTCCAGGCCGAAAAGGCCGAATTCTTATCTCAACTTAGTGTTCAAAACCCGACAATCTCTCACGTCGGGTTTTTTTTGAACATTTATTCATTTGATTTGTCTAAGTATGCGCAATTAGGTGAATTCAATGAAACAACTGCTGACTCCTATTATTATTCTTTCAATTCTCTGGCATACCATGTCAGTCACTGCAGTTTTCATTTCATTTAAACTCAATCAGAATTACATTGCTAAATACCTTTGCATTAACCGAGACAAACCGGAATCGAACTGCCACGGATGTTGCCAATTAAAAAAGGAACTGAAAAAACAGCAGAAAACAGATGCTGAAACTCCTGAAAATGAGCTAAAAAAACTTGAAATCCAATATTTTCCTGCTTCGAAAAAAAAGAAACTGGTTGTACCGTTTTTATTGGGGAAACGAGTAGTTATTAATCAATACATACACAACTTTTTAACGTTAGGCGAAATCTTTCATCCTCCAAAAGCCGCTTCCTCCGGAACTTCAATTTAAATAACGTCAAACAAAAGTCCCTCCGTTGGGACAACATCAAAAGAGTACAAAATGAATACAATGAACCAGCCTTTTCAGAGGATAGGGCTTCGACTTGTACTGTTCTCTCTTGTATTCAGCTTAACCTATATACAATACAGCTGGGGACAGACAGGTAAAGTAAAGCTAATTGATAGTGATGACAAACATCCCATTAGTGACGCTTCATTTCAATATGGCGATAAATCGGGAATTTCCGATTCTGATGGAACAATATACCTAAACCCGGTTTCGGGCAATTCATTAAGGGTAAAACATATCCAATACGGCGAATTTTCCTTTAGTCCGAAAGAAGTAGAACAGGCTATCCAATCCGGCTTTATTTCTCTTCAGCCCCAAACACATCTATTGCAACCCGTTGTTTTATTACAGGTACATCCATCTGCTTCCGACAAGGAGAAAATGAATATTGAATCGCAAGATTTGCTGGAACATGACGCCGGCAATTTACTGGATCAGTTCATGGCCATTTCAAGTATCCGAAAAAGCGGCGCCTACGGATTCGACCCGGTAATCCGAGGTTTCAAGTACGACCAGATTAACCTGGTCATTGATGGAGTTCAGGGAGCCACCGCCGGTTGTCCAAACCGAATGGATCCATCGGCCAGCCAGGTTCCTCTGAATATGATCAGCCAGGCTGAAGTAGTGAAGGGCCCTTATAGTTTACGCTACGGAAATGCTTTAGGTGGAACCGTCAATTTTAAAAGTACGGGATTTAATTTTAGCGAAAGGGGCAATCTAAGCGGCCGCATCAGTAGTAGTTACGAAACAAACGGAAATGTATCGCGGAATGAAGCATTAATGAACTACACAAACCAGATTGCCGACCTGAAACTGTTTGGCTCCTATGCAACAGGTGACGATTATCAGGATGGTGACGGCTTAACTGTCCCGGCGAATTTCAACCGACGAAATATTGGGGGAAAACTAGGCATTAAGTTTAGTGACTCACAAGAACTAAGTGCCATGGTTGCCAACAATCATGCTAAAGACGTTGATTTCCCGACATTAGCCATGGATCTTCGAAAAGATGATACCTGGTTATTCAACCTGGGGCATACAGCCCATTTTCACAAGTCGAGTCTAAAGCACTGGGAGACCCGACTATATGCCACTCGGGTACATCACGTAATGGACAACTACAGCAAATTACTGGAACCACGCATGGTTGATGCGATTACTTTTGCCAAAACCCGGAACTTCGGAGGACGGACTGAAATACAATTCAACTTTGACAAATCCTATCTGTATGCCGGCGCTGATATGCGAATCGAGAAAGCTGAAGGAGAACGGCAAAGAGAAATGCTTATGGGCCCAATGGCCGGTAAGACAATTTACGACAATGTTTGGCAGGAAGCACAAATAAGCAAAAGCGGCCTGTTTGCAGAATATCACCTGCCAGGGATTAGCTACCAGCTGGTTTTCTCTGCCCGACTTGAGATGAACCATGCAGAAGCTGATAATCCAGATTCTAATTTTGCCACACTGTATGACGGTAATTTGACATCAGATCTGGTTAACCCTGCTTTTAGCCTGGGGGGAACCAAACAACTTAACAAGTATTTTTCTGCTGGCCTGTGGTTTGGACTAACACAGCGTAGTCCGGGCTTGGCAGAACGTTATATCAACTACTTCCCGATCGGCCTCGATCCCTATGAATTGGTTGGAAACCCAAATTTGAAAGCAGAAACCAACAAACAATTTGATTTAGTGCTATCGTGGGAAACGACAAATACAGCGGTTAAACTGAATGGCTTTGCCGCTTTTATCGATAACTATATTTCATCTGAAATCAGGGATGATCTGTCGCCTAGAATGTCCTCTGCACCGGGAGTGCGACAGTACATTAATGTGGATCAGGCATTGCATAACGGTTTTGAGCTAAGTTGGAAACAAGCATTCTTGCCCCAGTTGCATCAGGTTGCTGAGTTGGCCTACACCTACGGTAAAAATAAAGATACAGGTGAAGCACTGCCTGAAATTCCACCGGTGGAATTTCGGTACCGACTACAAAGCACATTTCTCCAACAAAAGCTAAAGACTGAGCTTGTCTTCCGGCACTCATTCAAACAAGATCGAATAGCCACCAGTTATGGGGAACATTCAACGCCAGCGTTCAATGTCGTTGATTTGAAAGCCAGCTATGCCCTCTCCGCAACACTAAATTTAAGAGGTGGAATCAACAACTTGCTGGATGAAGCCTATTACGAACACCTTAGCCGAAACATCAACGGATCAACACGACCGCTTTACTCTCCGGGACGAAGCTTCGATCTCAGTCTGGCCTTTAATTTTCAGTAAACTTGTTTAGAACTTCACTTTGAGTGAAACCCAGTTATGAACAATGCAATAAAGAGGATAAAAAAAGCCGCTCTCCTTTAGGAGGCGGCTTTTCAATTTATTTCGTATTCAGAATTACTTCTTGTATACTTTTTTGTATCCGTAGATAGCTGAAGCACCCAATTCTTCTTCGATACGAAGTAATTGGTTGTATTTAGCCATACGGTCTGAACGGCTCAATGAACCAGTTTTGATTTGACCTGAGTTTGTAGCTACTGCGATGTCAGCGATAGTTGAATCTTCAGTTTCACCTGAACGGTGAGAAGTTACTGAAGTATAACCAGCGCGGTGTGCCATTTCAATAGCGTCCAAAGTTTCAGTCAAAGTACCAATTTGGTTAACTTTGATCAGGATTGAGTTAGCAGCACCCAATTCGATACCTTTTTTCAGGTATTCAACGTTAGTTACGAACAAGTCGTCACCAACCAATTGGCATTTGTCACCCAATTTAGCATTCAAAGCAACCCATCCGTCCCAGTCGCCTTCATCCATACCGTCTTCGATAGAGTCGATAGGGAATTTTTCAACCAATTCTGCCAAGAAAGCAGCTTGTTCTTCAGAAGAACGTTTTGCACCGGTAGCACCTTCGAATTTGCTGTAGTCGTAAACACCATCAGCATAGAATTCAGAAGCAGCACAGTCTAAAGCGATAGAAACATCACCACCGTCTTCTTTGCGACCTGGTTTGTAACCAGCGTTTTTGATTGCTTCGATGATTGAGTTCAAAGCATCTTCAGTACCGTCCAAAGTTGGAGCGAAACCACCTTCGTCACCAACAGCAGTACTCAAACCGCGTTTGCTCAATACTTTTTTCAAGCTGTGGAATACTTCAGCACCCATACGCAAACCTTCGCGGAATGATGGAGCGCCGATTGGGCGGATCATAAATTCCTGGAATGCAATAGGAGCATCTGAGTGAGAACCACCGTTAATGATGTTCATCATAGGAACAGGCAATGTTTTTGCATTTGCTCCACCGATGTAACGATATAAAGGCAAACCGAATGCATCAGCAGCAGCTTTAGCAGCAGCCAATGAAACACCCAACATAGCGTTTGCACCTAATTTAGATTTGGTTTTAGTTCCATCCAATGCCAACAAGGCGGCATCCAAAGCAACTTGGTTAGAGGCATCCATACCAATGATTTCTTTCGCGATCACTGTGTTCACGTTTTCAACAGCCTTTAACACACCTTTTCCAAGGTAACGACCTTTGTCGCCGTCACGCAACTCCAGTGCTTCGTTTTCACCTGTTGATGCACCTGATGGTACAGCAGCTAAACCTTTAGCGCCACATTCCAAAGTGATTTCCACTTCTACAGTTGGATTTCCGCGAGAATCAAGGATTTCTCTACCAACAACGTTACTAATT
>NZ_JBZQJF010000037.1:0-8746 GCF_059905295.1 Mangrovibacterium sp. | reverse complement strand
CTACTTTTTATCGAGGGTAGGAAGCGAACCGGAAGCTTAGTGAAGCCGGGAAGCTCCGACGACAGAAGGAGATCACCCGGCTGAACTTAGCTTTCAGGAGCTGATACCTGAAGATAAAAATCAGCCTTGACTTTTTTTGCCTACTTTTTGGTGTTAAGACAAAAAAGTAGGTGGGGTTTGGGGCAACGCCCCATCGTTTGTCTCAAGCCGGACTGGCTTTAACTTTCTTCCTGCAGTCGAAGAAAGTTAACAAAGAAGACCGCCGCTGAATGAAAAAGAGCTAAACCCAGTTTCCGCGTGCTAAAATTGTTCAAACTCCTCCTCCGGCAGTGGCCGGACTCGTCGGACAGGCCCAATTTTTTAACGCACGCTCCAACTGGTTTCTTAACGCTTTTTTTCATTAGGCGGGGACGCTTCGAGCTTACACTTATACGCCAAGGTTCCTTCTTGGAATTGGCCTACTTTTGGGTTCAAGCCAAAAAGTAAAATCCGTCCGATACAAAATAACCTTTCTTATACAAATTAGAAGTGAAAGACCATTCACTGAGACATCTAAAGAAGAGACTTTCAGAAAAAAAAGGAGCCCTTCAGGACTCCTTTCTTCATATCTATTTTCTGGCAATTATCTCAAATCAACAACATCAACTCCCGGATGGGCAGCTTTATCAAAATTGAAAACACTGTCGGCAACATCAACATTGGTTTTCATATCTTTGACATCAATGATGTAGGTATTTCCGTCAGCACCCGACATCTCGGCTTTACTGATCAGCATCCGGTCCTTATCAATCCAGATACGAATCTTCGTGTACTCAATATCATCGTTTTCAGGAAACAGGTCAATTACGTAGTTCTGTTTACCGTTCAATGCTTGCTCTTCAACAAACTTATAGCTAAAACCATTTTCATAAATCGTGAAGATCTTTGAAGGGTTCATTGCTTCACCTGATTCTGCATCCATCGGCGAAATAGTTACCTCGTTGGCATCTTTCATATAGCTGGAAACGTCTTTGCCATCACAGTAAATTTCGAGACCCAGTTCCTTCAGTTTCAACAGGTACTTATCACCTTCCATGATAATATTCCCTTTGTTTTCCTCATGGATATCCATTTCTTTATTCTCCATGATATAATCAAAAGTAGCCTGGATTGTTTTGTAGGATTGCGTTGTTTTAGTAACGTTCTCCAGAATAGATTTTGCCTTTTGATCAACCTGCGCTGATGCTGACAAAACAAATAGGACAAGTCCAACTAGGGACAAAAGTTTTTTCATATTCTTTCAATTTCTTTTTTACATGTTATTCAATAATTGTTCCAAACTATATTCATCCTGAATCATCACCTGGCGGGCTTTACTTCCCTCACTGGGACCAACGATTCCGGCAGCCTCCAACTGATCCATGATACGTCCCGCACGGTTATAACCGATGGAGAATTTACGTTGAATCATGGATGTAGACCCCATTTGGTTCATCACCACAATTTTAGCAGCATCATTAAACAGTTCGTCGCGATTGCTCAAATCCGTATCCATCGGTCCGCCATCACCTTCGCCAACATACTCCGGTAACATAAAGGCCGTAGGATAACCTTGCTGGCCCGAGATATAGTCACAAATACGATCAACTTCAGGGGTATCAACAAAAGCACACTGCAAGCGTGTCATGCTGCTGCCCATCGCAATCAACATATCCCCTTTCCCAATCAACTGGTTGGCTCCCGGAGTATCCAGAATGGTGCGCGAATCAATCATCGACGCCACCTTAAAGGCAATACGGGTCGGGAAGTTCGCTTTAATCACACCGGTGATAATGTTGGTTGACGGCCGTTGCGTTGCAATAATCATATGAATACCCACCGCACGCGCCAACTGAGCAATACGGGCAATTGGCAACTCAATTTCCTTACCGGCTGTCATAATCAAATCGGCAAACTCATCGATAATAACCACAATGTAGGGTAAGAAACGATGCCCCTTTTCCGGATTCAACCGACGCTCGGCAAATTTAGCGTTATATTCTTTAATATTTCGGGCATGAGCTTTTTTCAGTAAATCATAGCGGTTATCCATCTCAATATTCAGAGAGTTTAAAACATTCTTCACTTTCTGAATATCGGTAATGATAGGCTCTTCGTCATCAGGCAACTTCGCGAGGAAGTGCTTTTCAATCGTTGAATAAAGGCTCAACTCCACCTTTTTCGGGTCAATCATCACCAGCTTCAATTGCGACGGATGTTTCTTATACAACAAAGAAGTGATGATCGCATTCAGCCCAACCGATTTACCTTGTCCGGTAGCCCCGGCAACCAAGATATGCGGCATCTTCGCTAAATCGATCAGGAAGGTTTCGTTTGAAATGGTCTTACCCAATACAACCGGTAATTCGGCATTGCTCTCCTGAAATTTCTTCGACGAAACAATGGAGCGCATGGAGACCACCTCGGGCTTCTGGTTCGGCACTTCGATACCAATTGTCCCTCGTCCCGGAATCGGTGCAATGATCCGAATTCCCAAAGCCGCCAAACTCAAGGCAATATCATCTTCCAGGTTTTTAATCTTCGAAATACGAACCCCCGGTGCAGGCACAATCTCGTATAGTGTAATCGTCGGCCCGATAGTCGCCCTGATTTTGGTAATTTCAATTTTATAATGTCGTAGTGTTTCTACAATCTTATTCTTGTTCGAGATTAATTCCTCGTTGCTAACCTCGTTGCTGCCTGCCGGATGGTCGTCCAGCAGATCAACCGTTGGAAACTTATAATTCGACAAGTCCAGCGTCGGATCATAAGGCTCATCACCAACAGCTGCCTGGTAATCTTCATCCGTTTCCTCTTGAATTTTTTCCACGGTCATTTCCAGCCCGTCCTCATCTTCTTCCGATTGTGGCTCGCTATCGTGATCATCACCGTGCATTTGCCGCTCAACCTCCTGTTGGACATCCGAGGTATCTATTTTATGATCAAACTCCAGGTTGTCATCGTCAAACACTTCACCGGTATCCGGATCAAAATTAGTCTCTACGGTATCGTGCTCGGTAATCACCTTCGAGATACTGCTGTCCTGGTCAACCAACTCGCCCACTTTCACATCTTCATCGCGCATTTCAGGAACATCCTCCTCTTCAACCTGCTTTCGTGCAAAGATCTTTTTCAGCCAGGGAATAAACTTGTCGGTTCCGGCCAAAACGATGAGGAACAAGCTACATAGCAGCAGCAGGAATGTTCCGATAAAACCAACCATCGAACTCAACCAATTAGCCATAAACAAACCGAACCTGCCTCCCAGGTAAATCGAGCTCGTAGCACCAAAGCCGGAAAGCATCAATCCCATAAAGATTGAAATCCAGAAAATCAAAACGATACTAAAGGTAAAAGCCCGTCTATATTTAACCAACGGACGTTTAAAAACCTCGAAAGAGCTAATGATAATGAGATAGACAAACAAGAAAGAAGAAAGTCCAAAACCACGGTTTATAATGACTTCGCTGAGATAAGCACCTGTTTTTCCGGCCTTATTTTGCACCCTAATATCCGCACTTTTAATCAGCTGCCGCCAGGAGATGTCCAGTTTACTCTGATCGGCTGCTCCGTAGATTAAAAAGGAGATGAAAGCAATTAACAAATAGATACCAAATACAAAAAGTAAAAATCCCAGTGTATACCGAAATTTTTCATTTGTAATCAGGCTTTTCAATTTGGAGGTTAAACCTGTTTTGGTTTTCTTGTTTTTGGTCTGTTTCTTTTTTACCATGAGATTTTGTAAAATTCGATTGCAAAGTTAACGAATTTTGGACCGATATTCTTGCCTAACCGAAGAACTAAAAATGTTTTACAGGTTCATTTTATCAACAGCAAATTATTGAAAATTAATCATATTGATTTTAAGCTCGCTTAGCATACTGCAGCTAAATGCTCTGTGTCAGAATCTTCACACATCTGTATTTTCAGAATGCGAAGACTGGCACTCTTAGAACCAAACAAGGGGTTAGCAGTATCCCGCTTCTCCACCAAATCAAAACAAAAAGCAGCTTTTTAACCAATTGCAATCCTTAAGTTTGTTTAGACCGATAAGTGTATTATATCGTATAAATTAAGGTAACCCACTGTATCCTATGAATAAACTCGCAGTGATAGCATTAGGAGGCAACGCGCTTCTACGCGACAATGAAATTGGCACGATTGAAGAACAGGAAGCCAACACGATTGAAACCATCGAAAATATTGTATTCCTGATCAAGGAGGGTTATAACCTGGTGATTACGCATGGTAACGGCCCTCAGATTGGCAATATCCTGATGCGGAACGACGCCGGCGAACAACTGTACAACATTGCTCCAATGCCTTTAGACATTTGCGTTGCCGACTCACAAGGAGGTATTGGCTATATGATTGAACGTATCTTGCGTAATGTTTTGAACCAGCATCAAATTACCCGACCGATTATCTCGATGATCGGCATGGTAACAGTTTCGCCCGATGATCCGGCTTTTGCAAACCCGGCCAAGCGCATCGGAAAAACCTACACAAAAGATGAAGCTGATTTGCTGGAGGCAACGAAAGGCTGGCAATTTAAACCAAGCGGCAAAAATCATGATGGCTGGAGGCGGGTTGTTTCGTCTCCCACCCCAATTGACCTGTTGAATAAAGATGTAATCGGGAAACTGGCTCGCGAAGGGAATATTGTGATTACTGCCGGAGGAGGAGGCATTCCGGTTTATTTTGATGCAAATAACAACTTGCACACTGTTGATGCCGTAATAGACAAAGATATGACCTCGTCGCTATTAGCAGCAGAAATTGGAGCTGACGAGTTTTATATCTTGACAAATGTCCCCTACATTTATAAAGATTATGGACAACCAACACAGGAAAAACTTGAATTTTTAAATTATGAGGATACCCTAAAACACCTTGAAAAAGGTACTTTTGGTGAAGGTAGTATGGCTCCCAAAATAATCGCTGCACTTAATTTTCTGAAGCGAGGTGGTCGTAAAACAATTATCACCGAAGCGAAAAAGCTAGCTGATAAATCTTTTGGTTCTAAAATTACAATGAAGTATGAATCTTAAAAAACATAAACACGATGACAATTAATCTTGAAAACAGACATCTACTTAAAAACAGACATTTTTTGAAGATTATTGATTTCTCTGCTGATGAAATCAATTTTTTACTCGATCTATCGGCCAAATTTAAGCATGATAAAAAAAAGGGTATTGAAAATCAGCAGCTCAACGGAAAGAAAATTGCCCTCATTTTTGAGAAAACATCGACGCGTACCCGTTGCGCCTTCGAGGTAGCTGCTTATGACCAGGGTGCACATGTTACCTACCTGGGACCTAACGACTCACAAATTGGACACAAAGAGTCCATGAAAGATACCGCTCGGGTATTAGGTCGTATGTTTGATGCAATCCAATATCGCGGCTATGGACAGGAGATCGTTGAAGAAATTGCCAAACACGCCGGAGTTCCTGTTTGGAATGGTCTTACAAACGAATCTCATCCAACACAAATCCTGGCAGACCTGCTAACCATTAAAGAATACATCGACAAACCATTATCAGAAGTTAAGCTTTGCTATTTAGGCGATGCCCGGTACAATGTCGGTAATTCCCTCATGGTTGGTGCCACAAAACTAGGGCTTGACTTCCGGATTGCTGCACCTAAAAGTTTCCATCCAACTGATAAATTGATTGCACAATGCCAAGAACTTGTGAAAGAATCCGGTGGAAAATTAACGATCACCGAAGACCTTACCCAAGCTGTAAAAGACTGTGATTTTCTATATACCGATGTGTGGGTGTCCATGGGAGAACCGGAAAGTGTTTGGGAAGAACGGATCCGATTATTGAAGCCATACCAGGTCAATCAAAAAGTACTTGAACTCACCGGTAATCCGAATGTCAAGTTTTTACATTGCCTGCCGGCCTTCCACGATACAGAAACAAAAGTCGGACAGAAAATATTCGAAAAATTCGGAATTACAGCAATGGAAGTTACCGACGATGTATTTGAGAGTAATGCCTCCATTGTATTTGATCAGGCCGAGAATCGGATCCATGCGATCAAAGCAATCATGGTAGCGACCTTATTCTGATAACATCCAATTTAAACCAAGGATACGTTCTTTGCAGGAGTTCTGTGAAGCTTCGCAAAAATTAGAACATGTTTGTCCAATAGTCGACTTAATAAACAAAATTATGCCGGAATTCAGCAATCTATCCCTATTTTGGAAACCACCGGAGGGAAATTCGGCTATCTTTGTGCGCTGAAAAATTTTTAAATATTTCATTATGAAAGCATTTGTATTCCCCGGTCAGGGAGCGCAATTCCCGGGAATGGGAAAAGACCTTTACGAAAACTCTCCTTTGGCCAAAGAATTATTTGATAAAGCCAACGAAATTCTTGGTTTCAACATCACTGAAATCATGTTCGAAGGAACCGTTGACGATTTAAAACAAACCAAAGTTACCCAACCTGCAATCTTCCTGCACTCGGTAATTTTGGCGAAAACCCAAAAAGAATTCAAACCTGAAATGGTTGCCGGTCACTCATTGGGTGAATTCTCTGCATTGGTTGCTAACGGCGCCCTGACTTTCGAAGATGGGTTGAAACTGGTTTCGCAACGTGCACAAGCCATGCAAAAAGCTTGTGAATTGCAAGCTTCAACGATGGCTGCCATTGTAGGATTGGATGATGCAACTGTTGAAGAAGCTTGTTCTTCAATCGAGGAAGTTGTTGTTCCTGCCAACTACAACTGTCCGGGACAGCTGGTTATTTCCGGTTCAATCGAAGGGATCGACAAAGCCTGTGAAGTGCTGACTGAGAAAGGTGCAAAACGTGCTTTGAAATTGGTTGTTGGTGGTGCTTTCCACTCACCGCTGATGGAACCGGCCCGCGAAGAGTTGGCTGCTGCGATTGAAGCAACAACAATCAGCACTCCTGTTTGCCCGGTTTACCAAAACGTAAACGCTCAGCCTGTTTCTGATCCTGCTGTGATCAAAGAAAACCTGATTGCTCAGTTGACTGCACCGGTAAAATGGACACAAACTGTTGAAAACATGTTGCAAGACGGAGCCACTACATTCACTGAAATTGGCCCGGGTAAAGTATTACAAGGATTGATCAAAAAAGTGAACCGCCAGGCTGCTACAGCTGGTATCGACAGCTACGTAGCTGAATAAGTTTCAACTTTTGACAAAATACAGAAAAGGAATTGCACAGCTTGCAGTTCCTTTTTTCGTTTATTGAAGCTGCAATTCTTCAAACTCCTTGCTCTACGCCCCATGCCCCACGCTCTTAGCCCTACCCCAGCAACTCAGGCGACACCTGACTCAATTGAATCCCGGTGATTTCAAAGTCGGCCAGGTCAAACTCCATAAACGGATCTTCTTTCAAAAAAGTCATCAGGTCTTCGCGGCTTTCAACTTTGGCCAGTATAACACCTCCTGTTCGCGGGATCTTCTTCCCGGTTAACAGAAAGTTTCCGCTTTCAACATAACGCTTTACAAAATCAATGTGCGGCTCAAAATAAGGTTCAACCTGTGCCAGTTCCACTTTATATTCGATGGTAATCAGAAATAACATGTACAATTTATTTTTCGACTAAAATACAAAAAGCAAGGGAGCTTCTGCCCTATTTTGTTGAAACCAACAGACTTTTCACCGCTGCATATTACAACAGCCAAAGCCCCAATTAAAAACCCATTTCAAAACGGTTTAAATTAACTTTAAATCGGAAAATAGTCAATTGAGTACATGACGAATACCAGCTTTTTAGGTTACTTTTGGGGTGAATTTTCAGAAAAAAGTAAATCTTTCCAAAAAATTAAAACAGATGACCATTAGTGCATTACAAAAAGCCAGGGCTCAATACCAGCCTAAACTACCTAAATCTTTAAAAGGCGCTGTGAAAATCGTAGATGGTGCCAAAACTGAATCCGTAGCCGACCAGGCCGAAATCAAAGAATTATTCCCAAATACTTACGGCATGCCGTTGTTGACTTTCGAGGCAACAGACGCTGCTACAAGCGTAGATCCTGTTAATGTTGGTGTAATCCTTTCAGGAGGTCAGGCTCCGGGTGGACACAACGTAATCTCAGGTATCTTCGATGGTATCAAAAAACTGAACGCCGACAGCAAACTGTATGGTTTCTTAGGTGGCCCAGGAGGATTGGTTGATCACCAATACATGGAAATCACTGCTGACTACCTCGAAGGTTATCGTAACACAGGTGGTTTCGATATTATCGGTTCAGGCCGTACCAAACTGGAAGAAGAAGCACAATTCGACAAAGGTTTGGAAATCCTGAAAAAACTGAATATTAAAGCTTTGGTGATCATCGGTGGTGATGACAGTAACACAAATGCTTGTGTGTTGGCTGAATACTATGCAGCTAAAAACGCAGGAGTACAAGTGGTAGGTTGTCCAAAAACAATCGATGGTGACTTGAAAAACGAAATGATTGAAACTTCATTCGGTTTCGATACAGCTGTTAAAGTTTATTCAGAATTGATTGGTAACATCCAGCGCGATGCTAACTCAGCAAAAAAATACTGGCACTTCATCAAACTGATGGGACGTTCAGCGTCACACATCGGGTTGGAAGCTGGTTTGCAAACTCAACCGAACATCACTTTGGTATCGGAAGAAGTTGCTGAGAAAAAGCAAACATTGGGTGAAATCGTTGACTACATGGCCGGCATCATCGCTAAACGTGCTGAAAACGGTGAAAACTTCGGT
>NZ_JBZQJF010000036.1:0-14912 GCF_059905295.1 Mangrovibacterium sp. | reverse complement strand
TCTTTTTGAAAAGGTAAAAGCCATCTGGAACGAATCGACCAACCTGCAAGGTTATCACAAGGTTGATCAGAAGAGAGCTTTTGCTGAATTGAACAGAAAGCTTGAGGCGAAGAAGCAAAATCGGAAACGACTCTTCCTGACATCAGGCATAAGCATCGCCGCAAGCGTGCTATTGATGATTGGATTATTCACTTGGATGCAACTTGGCAATACTCCCCAAAATGCAGTAATTGCTGTTCAAACAGAACTTGGAAACCGAACCCTGGTTTACCTGCCCGACAGTTCTAAAGTCTGGTTAAACTCACTTTCGAAGCTATCGTACTCCAATACGTTTGGCAAAGAATCGAGAAAGGTAAAACTGAGTGGTGAAGGCTTTTTTGAAGTAACGCATAGCGATGTGCCATTCGTTGTTGATGTCAAGGACTTTCAAATTAAGGTGTACGGAACCCAATTCAATGTTTCAGCTTACAAGGAGGATCCGGAAGTACTTACCGTTTTGCAGAAAGGTTCAATCGGGATCAATTCCCCGGGTATGAAAGAGATTAAACTAGAGCCGGGGCAAATGGCGACCTTCCAAAAGAAGAAAAAGCAATTTTTACTTTCCAATGTCAATCCCGGTGAATATTCGTCGTGGACCGACAACAAGATGTATTTGCATGAGGAAAACATGGGATCATTGGCCCGGAAACTGGAACGTAAATTCAATGTTGACATTGAGTTCTATCCTGAAAGTATTGCCCATGAAATTCACTATTCAGGGGTATTCGATGTTGAAAATGTTGAAGAAATTCTGGACGCTATATCGCTTGCAAGTGACTTAAACTATAAAAAAGAAGGGAATCATTATTTAATCAAACGAAACTAAAAAAAAACCGCCGGGTGCTCCAACACATGGCGGTTTAAATGAATTATCACCTAACTGCTCCAACAGTAGGTAATTACTAATCTAATAACAACCAAAAGTATGAAAAAAAACTGGATTGTGAGGTCCTTTTTGAGTCCTCATGTCAAAATGCTTTTACGAATTATGAAACTAACATTCGTTTTTGTTGTCCTACTATCGCTCTCTGTTTCAGCGACAGTATATTCACAACAATCAAAATTCTCGTTAAACCTAACAAACGTTACCATACGCGAAGTGCTTAAGCAGGTAGAGGAACAGACAGCATACAAATTTTTATTGCAGGATGAACGCTTAAATATTGACCAGAAAGTTAATGTTCATGTTGATCAGGCAAATATTGATGCCTTGCTTGATGAAATTTTCTCAAGTCAGGATGTGAAATATACGATTACGGATAAAAACCTGATTATTATTACCCCCTCTGTAAATGTTCGTAATGGCAACGCTCTTCAACAGCAAAATGGAAAAGTAACCGGTTTGGTGACCGATGTAGCAGGAAGTCCACTGCCAGGAGTAACTGTTGTGGTAAAAGGCACAACAACCGGTACGATTACCGATTTTGATGGTCGGTATACTATTGGCGGACTAAACGGCGAAAACATACTCGTATTCTCTTTCGTCGGTATGGGGGCGCAGGAGTTTACAGTAGGAAGCTCCACCGAAATTAATGTCGTCATGAGAGAAGATGCTGTTGGTTTGGATGAGGTTGTAGCCATTGGTTATGGTTCACAATCTAAACGCAACATTACGGGTGCCATTCAAAATGTTGAAACTGAAGATTTGGAAAGTATCCCAACCGCCCAGTTAACTCAAAAACTTCAAGGTAAGCTGGCTGGTGTTCAAATTAACCAAACCACTGGTATTCCTGGTCAAGGAATGTCAATTCGTATTCGCGGTCAGGCTTCCATTTCTGCCGGAAATGATCCTCTGTATGTTGTTGATGGATTCCCGTTGACCGGCGATATCGCTAACATCAACCCCGATGAAATAGAGTCAATCTCTGTGTTAAAAGATGCTTCTTCAACTGCCTTGTACGGATCTCGTGCAGCTAACGGTGTTGTTCTGATTACCACCAAGCAGGCTAAATTAGGGAAATCGAGCGTAAGTGTAAGCGCTTATGCAGGTGTTCAGATCGTGCCGGAAGAAGGTCGCCCGGACATGATGAACGCACGTGAATTTGCTAAATTCAAAAAAGAGATTTTTGAGGAGAATGGATGGGATGTTCCGGAGATGTATCAGAACCCGGATCAATATGGTGAAGGAACCGATTGGTTTGACGCTGTTACCCGTGCTGCCATGATTCAGAATTATTCTGTGAACTACAGTACCAGCAAAGACAAGTTTAAGTCGTCGGTTGTTGCCGGATATTTCGATCAGGAAGGGATCCTTCTAAACTCCGATTATAAACGATTTTCGTTGAGGGTGAATTCAGAATATAAATTCAACGAGAAAGTAAAAATTGGTGTGAATGTTTCGAATACAGTTACATCAAACAATACGCCTCAGAGTGATGGTATTTGGTACAACTCACCAAGTATTGTTCAGTCGGCAATTCTAACTTCGCCTTTGGCTCCGTATATCAACGAAGATGGAACGATTCCGGTT
This sequence comes from Mangrovibacterium sp., assembly GCF_059905295.1. NCBI lineage: Bacteria > Pseudomonadati > Bacteroidota > Bacteroidia > Marinilabiliales > Prolixibacteraceae > Mangrovibacterium > Mangrovibacterium sp. The sequence goes on along the minus strand of NZ_JBZQJF010000036.1, from coordinate 12,403 downwards.
AATACAGGAACATGGTCGGGGACGACTGGCGAAACCGGAACTTTAGGTACATCCCCAGGCCCCAACTGGTATAACCAGGTTCAGATTGTTAAGAATAAAACCAAGAATATTGGTTTGCTGGCAACGGGTTTTATGGAGTATGAGCCAATCTTAGGATTAAAGTATAAATCATCGATTGGTGTTGATTTGGGAAATAACGTAAACAACTTTTTCTTCCCAGCAGCAGCAGGTAGTATTTTTAACCCAGGTAATCCTGATGATGCTTCCCGAATTTATGCAACGCACAGTAATTCATATGGATATTCCTGGTTGTGGGAAAATACATTAACCTATAAAAAGTCAATAAACGATCATAACTTCGAACTTCTGGCTGGTTATTCTGCTCAACGGGCTCATGGAGAGAGTGGATATATGTATGGTACCGGCTTTCCTGATGCACGGGTGCAAACCTTGAATGCCGCAACAACAATCACCGGAAATACCGATATTCAGGATTGGGCATTGGCTTCCTGGATTAGTCGCGTTAACTACAATTACAAAAATCGCTACCTCGTATCGCTGGCTTATCGTCGTGATGGCTCTTCTCGTTTTGGGTCACAAAACCGCTGGGGCGATTTTCCTTCAGGATCGCTTGGCTGGGTTGTTTCCGAAGAAGAATTTATGTCATCAGTTCCTCAAATTTCTTTCTTAAAATTGAGAGGTAGCTGGGGGGTAACCGGTAATAATAATATTGGTAATTATACTCAGTATGCTAATATTGTTGATACAAACAACCCGGTAAACAGCGTAATTACCAATGGAAAAAGTTTGGCTGGATTGAACAATGAAAATTTAGGATGGGAAAACACGACGGAGGTTGACTTTGGCGTCGACCTGGGTTTGTTCGACAATCGAATCTCTATTACTTATGACTACTTCCGCAGAATTACCGATGACTTACTTTACACTGTTGATATTCCGATTTCTTCAGGATTCTATAATTTCATTACCAACGTTGGTAAAATAAAGCTTTGGGGACACGAGATTACCGTTAATACAAAGAACTTAACCGGTAAATTTAGATGGGATACTGATTTCAATATTGCCTTCAACCGTAATAAAGCTTTGGCTCTGGGAACAACAAATGCGACTATTTATGGAGACTATACGATTACTAAGGTCGGGCAGCCATTGGGACAATTGTATGGTTTGGAATGGGATGGTCTATATTATACCCAAGAAGAAGTTGATGCAGTTGGCCGCCAGGGAGCCGAAGTTGGTACCATTAAGTTTAAAGATCAGGATGGCGATGGTTGGGTGTACAACGACGACCGGGATAAAACAGTCTTGGGTAGTGCCGCTCCGAAAGCGATTTATGGTTTAACCAACACGTTCTACTACAAGAATTTTGATTTGGCAATTGTATGTCAAGGAGCCTATGGACATAAAATTTTCAACCTAATGGATCGTTTTGCTGCAAACCTCGACGGTAACTTCAATGTGTACAAAGCAGTAGATCGTCGTTGGAGATCGGCCGAAGATCCAGGAGATGGTAAATATGGTAAGGTGAAATCAGGTACAACCGGTTATGAGCGTGACTGGGCTGGTTCTCAATGGCTTTATGATGCAAGTTATTTAACGATTAAGAACATTACTTTAGGTTATACCATGCCACTTAAGCGAATTAATAACTTAAAAAGCATGCGTCTTTACGGAAGTGTTCAACAGGCCTTTGTGTTTACAAAATACCCGGGTAACAACCCCGAAGTTTCAGCTGCCGGTGGTATCAACTCAGGCGCTGATGCAACGACTTACCCTGTTCCGAGAACTTTCACTTTTGGTGTTAATCTAAACTTCTAAACTTATTAAACAGATTTGATATGAACACAAAGAAATTAATATATCTGGTATTGGGAGTGTGCTTGGGCCTGACTTCGTGCTCAGACGATTTCCTGACGCTTTACCCGGAAACTGTTATTTCCGCTGGCGACTTTTATGCTACCGAAGCTGACTTTCAACTGGCTATTGTAGGAAATTATGTACCGCTAAGAAGCCTTTACGGAACAGGAGCTGCTGACTACGGTGCCTGGTCGATGGGGGAGATGCGCTCGGATAATACGGGCTTCATTTACAATACTTCGAACAGAGGTTATGCCGATCGCGAATATGTCGATCAGTTTATTGATGATTCAAATGGCGGTCCGGTGGCGAACAAATATCAGAATGATTTTATCATTATTGGCCGTGCCAACCAGATTCTGAAGTATGTTGATGATGCTGATATCTCGGATGATGCCAGAAACAACTATAAAGGACAAGCCTTGTTTTTAAGAGCATTTGCCTATTTCGATTTGGTGCAATATTTTGGAGGGGTGCCATTAATTACAACTCCCCCTACAAGTTACGATGAAACACTGCAGACTCGTGCTACAGTCGCAGAAGTGTATAATCAAATTATTGAAGATGCCACATTAGCGGCTGAGATTCTTCCTTCGTTTGCAAATCAGACCAAAGGTTATGTCGCAAATGGAGCAGCTTATACTTTGCTGGGAAATGCCTACCTTGTTTTGCAGGAATGGGCGAATGCAGAAACGGCGCTGAGTAATGTCTCGGGATATTCGTTGCAATCGGATTATGCTGCGATTTTCGATCCAAGTAATAAGAATAATTCAGAGATGATTTTCGAGGTGCAGTACAGCGACGATTTGTCGGGAGGTGCTAATAGCATGTTTGCTTATAACTTCTTGCCGATTTTGTCTAACCCCGGTGTTATCAGTGGTTTCCCGAATGGAAACACGAATGGTTATGGTGGGTGGAACACTCCAACACCTGAAATGATTGCAGCCTATGAAAGTGGTGACCTCCGTTTTGATGCTTCTGTTCAGTTTTACTCCGGTGAAGGATATGACAATATTCCTTATGTGAAGAAATATGTTCATGGTGCAGTTCAACACCAGGTGACAAACGATGACTGGCCAGTTTATCGCTATGCCGAAGTGTTACTCATGTTGGCTGAAGCTAAGAATGAACAGGGTGATGTGTCAGGGGCATTGACCTACCTGAACATGGTTCATGCACACCCTCGCACTGGTCTGAGCGCTCTGAATATTACCGACCAAAGTACAATGCGCGAAGCAATCATGAATGAACGACGTGTTGAGTTGGCATTTGAGAATAAGAGATGGCCGGATTTGGTGCGTTGGGGAAAAGCTGCAGAAGTTATGTCTGCACAGTTTGAAAAGATCAAGGCAAATCCTACAGACTATTACTATCCTGCAGGTGTTGAATTACCCAGCACTGCTTATAATTTTCAGGATTTCAGGTTGTTGTTCCCGATACCTGAACGTGAGATTAATATCTATCCGGATATCGAACAAAACACAGGCTATTAATTCGAATAAAAAGCGATTATTGAGTTTGAACTCAATAATCGCTCTCCTTAAAACTTGCTGTACCCGAATTTGAAAAGCTTGTCTTTTCTGAAAATTCAATACGAATTCATGCTCCTGGCATCGAAAATGGTCAGCTTATATCAAAATTAATCATGAAAACGACATCAACTTTTCTGTCTTTAATTCTCCTCTTATCGTCCTTTCTGGTAGTGTCTAAAAGTTACGGACAGTTTGATTCGTCTGACTTTTTAAAAGCATCAGGGCAATATATTCGCAACCAATCCGGCGAAGGTGATGTAGTCGCTCTGCATGGAACAAACCTTGGATCCTGGTTGAGCATGGAGTATTGGATTGGCCCCCTTGGTTACGGTTCGCTAAACAGGGATAACTGGACAGCTACAAATTCCAATACGGTTTCCGGTGACAATCTGAGCTACATCCTTGATGGCGATGAAGCAACAACGTGGAACTCCGGAACAACACAAAACTCAAATAGCAACCAGTATGTCACAATCGATTGCCAGAAGAAAGTCGTCTTCGACAAACTTTCTTTGTTGGCCGGCGAAAATGCAAGCGAGTCTCCCGCCTATTACAATATTCTGATTTCAACTGACGGTTCCAATTGGACCGAGATAGCCTCAGGAAGCGGAACCACAAAAGTGGTGGATGTTTACATCGGTGCCGTTGAGGCTCGCTATATCCGCATTAAGCAATCCGGTACCTCTGAAAATACTTGGTCAATTACCGAGCTTTACCTCTATATGAACGACGATTTCACGGTTAGAAATGCTACTTATGACCGATTTGGGGTCGATAAGGCCGATGAAATCTGGGATTACTATCAGGACGTTTGGATTACCACGACCGATTTGGATAGCATTAAAGCCATGGGAATGAATATGGTTCGTGTTCCGTTTTATTGGATGGAGGTGATGAACAACGATGGCACAATTAAGTCCAATGGGTTTAAACAATTGGATTGGGTTGTTGAGCAGTGTTCGCAGCGCGAAATTTATGTCATGCTTGATTTGCATGGTGCTCCCGGCGGTTTGGACGGCTATATTACCAGTGGACAAGCAACGACCAATGAACTATGGAATGATCCTGAATCTCAAGAGATGACAATTGATCTGTGGAAAGCTGTTGCCGAACATTTCAAGGGTGACCCCGCAGTATGCGCTTACGATTTGATGAATGAACCGGTGAGCAATAATTCATCCTTCAGCACGAGTGATATGTACGATTTGATATACAAAGCAGTGCGCGCAATTGATCCGGATCATATTATTTCAGTCCAGGCTTTCTATAACTTCGACATGATTGATTCACCAAGCCAGCGTGGATGGGAAAACATGTTGTATCAAGCTCACTATTACAATACCGACTATTACAACTGGGATTCGCAAAACGGATTTATTAACTGGGCTCTGGGGGATATGGCCTGGCACCAACTTCAATGGGATACGCCTGTTCTTGCCGGTGAGTACAACTTTTGGAACAACCTGGATTTGTGGAGCAAATGGATGAATGGCATGAACTGCTTTAACGGGGCTTGGTCGAACTGGACTTATAAAAACATTACATCAAACCTGAACTGGGGACTGTACCTTGGTAATACCAATACAACACCCGATTTAAACTGGGATAGCGAGGAATTAATCAAGCAGAAGTGGGATCAATTTGCGACTTCCAAATTTCGTAGAAACGCCAGTTTGATAGATACGATCCGAAGTAATACGAAGCGAATCCCTTATCGCGGGATTGGCGACTACATCAGTTTTGAAGCATATAACAATACCTATATCAGTTCCGAGGATGGTAATGCTGCCATGACTTGCAACTCCACCAGTTTGACTGATGATAAATATTTTCTGATTGTTGATGCCGGGGATGGGATGATCGCCCTAAAGGGAAGTAATGATAAATATGTGAGCTCGAACAACGGAACCAGCTCCATGACTTGCGATAAAGATGCAATAGGAGAAACCGAAAAATTCTACTGGATTGACTTAGCCGGAAAACGTGTTGCCTTGCTTGGTAAAGGGGGCTTTGTTTCGATGGAAGGGGGAAGCATCCCTATTAATGCGAACAGAACCGGTATTGACGGATGGGAAGTTTATTACTGGGGCAAGAAAGATATTAGCACTGCAGTGAATGAGATCAAAAGCTCATCACGTGTTTTTCCAAATCCCCTGCATCAGGATCGCGTGTTGAATTATACAATCGATAATCTAAATGACACTCGATTAGTCATTTACAGTACCAAAGGTGTAAAAGTTTATGATCTGCTTGTTAGCGGAAATGGATCATTGGATCTATCGTTCCTCAGTGCTGGTGTCTACTATTTAAGAATGGGACAGTTACAAGAAAAATTGGTCGTTCTATAACGCTAAATCAATAAAACATACTCCAGATAAACATTCAAAATGAAGCAAATCACAAAAATACCCAATAAGCCTAAAAAATTTAAAGCGATTGTGCTTGCAGGAGTTGCAGCAATTCTAGTTAGTTGTTCGCCTTCGGGGCAAAACATACGCTTAGGAAAATCGTCAAATCAGGAAGTTATTGCTGCAATGACACTGCAGGAAAAAACGCAACTATTGGTTGGTGACGATCCTGGTTTCCCCCGTGGCTACCCATCCGGTTTTGGAGGTGCTGATACCTTATTTGATTCGCAGCCTCCCGTGGTGGGACAAACCAAAAAATTAGTGCCGGGTGCTGCTGGAACAACCTTTGCTATCCCTCGTTTAGGTATACCGGCTATCGTACTGGCCGATGGACCAGCTGGCGTGCGCATAGATCCAATTCGACCTGATACCTCGAAAACATTTTATGCGACGGCATTTCCCATTGAGTCGTTATTGGCTTGTACCTGGGATACGGCCTTGGTTCGGCAGGTTGGTGTCTGCATGGGAAGCGAAGCCAAAGAATATGGTGTCGACATTCTGCTGGGACCGGCATTGAATATTCACCGGAATCCGCTTGGTGGACGTAATTTTGAATATTACTCGGAAGATCCTGTGGTCTCCGGAGAAATGGCTGCAGCCATGGTAAACGGAGTTCAGTCGGTTGGCATTGGTACTTCTATCAAGCATTTTGCAGCCAACAATAATGAAACGAACCGGATGTCGATCAACGCGAATATCGATGAGAAAACATTGCATGAAATCTACCTGAAAGGCTTTAAAATAGCAGAGAAGAAGTCACATCCGTGGACGGTGATGTCGGCCTACAACAAAATCAACGGTGTTTATTGCTCCGAGAATCCTGTTTTGCTGGATTCTATCCTGAGAAAGGATTGGGGCTTTACCGGTTTTGTAATGACTGACTGGTTTGCCGGTCGTGACCGCATCCAGCAAGTAAAGGTTGGAAACGATCTGCAAATGCCGGGAAGCAAATATATCGCTGAACAAATTGCCAAAGCTGTTGAGAACGGCAATTTGGATGAGGCTGTGGTTGACCGGAACATCGACCGTATTCTAAAAATAATTAAGCAAACACCCCGTTTCAAAGGGTATAAATACAGTGATGATCCTGATCTCGATGCGCACGCTAAAGTTGCCAAACAAGCTGCTACTGATGGCATGGTGCTTCTTAAGAACGAGGGAAACACGCTTCCGTTTGATAAGTCAATTCACAGAATTGCAGCATTCGGCATTGCTAGCTTTGAGACCATCTCGCGTGGTACGGGTAGTGGAAATGTAAACAGCGCGTATACTATTTCAATTCAGCAAGGGCTTGAAAATTCAGCCTATATGATTCCGGACGTATTTGAGAAAGCTTATGCTGATCATGTTAAAAACGAAAAGGAGCGAATAGGGGAGAAGAAATCGTATTTCGATCCGGATATTATGTTGCAGGAGAAGAATTGGAGTGAAGCCGATATTAAACAATTCGCTGTAGATTGCGACCTTGCATTGTTCACTATTTCCCGAACTTCGGGGGAATTTGCAGATCGCAAAGTAAAGGACGACTTTCAGCTAACCGATGTTGAACAACAAATGATTCGTAAACTTTCCAAGGCCTTCCATGGACGAGGAAAGAAGTTGGTGGTTGTATTGAATATCGGAGGTGTTATCGAAACTGCTTCGTGGAAAAATGAGGCTGATGCCATTTTGCTGGTTTGGCAGCCCGGGCAGGAAGCCGGAAACGCGATTGCTCAGATCTTATCCGGTGTGGTTTCTCCTTCCGGGAAACTGACGATGACTTTCCCTGTTAAGTACGATGATGTTCCTTCTGCTACTTATTTCCCTGATCCAGCGACTGATCCGCAGGCAGCAGATTACAAAGAAGGAATGTCAGTTGGGTACAGATACTATTGCGGAGCTGGTGTTGCGACGTCTTATGAATTTGGATTTGGTCTTTCGTACACCGACTTTACTTACAATAATCTTTCTGTCGTTTCACTTCCGGATAATCAATTCCATATTGAGCTAAGCGTTACAAATACCGGGGTAAATAAAGGAAATGAAGTTGTTCAGCTCTACCTGAAATCGAAGGACTCGAAAATGATTCAGTTGAAACATTTCGCTAAAACACCTTTGCTAAAACCAGGTGAATCAGCAAGCCTGAAATTTGAAATTACGGCCGAAGACCTAGCCGGATATGATCCGAATCTTAAAGCTTGGGTTGCGGAGGCTGGTACTTACGATGTTCTCATTGGTGCTTCGTGTGAAGATATTCGCTTGAGAACAGCGCTAACACTCGACAAGCAGGTTAGCCTTTAATTACGAGATAATTACACACTGAAATATTACACTATGCAGAAGATAAACTATCAAATATTGTTCATTGTCCTGTTTTGGCTTGTATCCGGTCAGGCAATGGCTCAAAGTTATTATCCTAACGGAAAAAAATGGGTTGAAAAGGCCGAAGCTTTGAAACCGGTGCTAAACGAAACGATTGTTGAGCCAACAGCTTTGGTTGAAATGGTGAAAAATGAGAATGCTTTTCAAGGTTGGGAAGCCCGAAAAGTAGCCCCCATTGATTCGCTTTACAGTAATTCATTCCGACAACTGAAAAGTGTGATTGTTGATTTTGGCGATCACTACACCGGTTATTTTTCCTTCGACCTGCAAACTATTTGGGGAACATCGGATGCACCGGTACGTTTAAAACTTACTTTTGGAGAGGTGCCTGCCGAGCTGGCAACACCTTTCGATCCATACAAAGGAGACTTGAGCCGGGCTTGGTTGCAAGATGAGGTTGTTACTATCATGTCGGTACCAGCTACCTATAAGTTGGAACGAAGAATTTCCGGGCGCTATATGAAAATCGAATTGCTTGGGGCTTCTCAATATTTCGACTTTCGCTTCAACAAAATTCAGTTTCATGCGATGAGCTCGGCCACGAAAGATCCTACACCGTTGGCTGCGTCAACACCAGAGCTCATTCAAAAAATCGATCAGGTAGGGACAAAAACTCTGAAAGAGTGCATGCAAACCGTGTACGAAGATGGTCCGAAGCGGGATCGTCGTTTGTGGGTTGGCGACATGTTTCTGGAGTCGCTTGCCAATACTTATTCGTTCGAAAATCATCAATTAACACAACGCTGCCTCTATATTCTGGCAGGTTTGAGTGATGATGAAGGTTATGTGCTGGGAACCATCTTCGAAGGACCGAAACCTCATGCACAAGCCGGTCAGCGCTTAATGGACTATTCGCTGCTGTATAATGTTACACTGAAGAACTACCTACTTGCTACTGATGACAAAGCCACAGCCCAAGAATTGTGGCCTGTGGCTAAACGCCAGCTCGATATCATTAAAAAATATGTGGGCGATGACGGTTTGGTTGATTACGAAAGGGCCAATAAAGAATGGTGGTTGTTCTTCGATTGGAAAGACGGACTGAATAAAAATGCGGCCATTCAGGGATTGATGATTTTTGCTTTAAGCGAAACTTACGACTTGGCTGAAGCTTTGGAAAACACGGATGAGATCGCAGAAGTTCCGGCTTTGATTAAAAGGATGAAAAAGGCCGCTCTGGCTAATTTATACAACACGAAAACCGGGATGTTTGCCTGTGGTGACGACCAGCAAATCTCTTATGCATCACAAATTTGGATGATTTTGGGTGGTGTACTCAATGAAAAACAAAGCCAAAAGGCTTTGAGTAATGTGTTGAATACACCAGACGCGCTTACACCGGGCGGTCCTTATATGTATCACTATTTTATTCAGGCTTTGATTAATTCGAACATGCAGGATAAAGCCAAAGAACTGTTGGTGAACTACTGGGGTGGAATGGTTAAAAAAGGTGCAGATACTTTCTGGGAAGTGTATGATCCAAACAACGATTTTTTGTCACCTTATCACTTCTTCCCAATCAACAGTTATTGTCATGCGTGGAGTTGTACGCCGGTTTATTTTATTCGGAAGTATCCGGAAATTTTTCAGCATTAGGCCGGTGATAATCTCAAAAGAATAGCAGAACATGAAAATTACGGGTAGTCAACGATTGTCATCGCTCATCTTATTGGCTTTTTTATGTCCGATCTGCCTTTGGGCGGCTGTAGGTGACGCAGATGGATTAGTTAATCAAAAAATATTTATTGATTCTTTGATGTCGAAGATGACATTAGATGAAAAGTTAGGCCAACTAAATCTTCTGGCCTGGGATGGTAGCCTCCAAACTGGAGCTGCAGCAAACACTGGAGTCAGCGAGAAAGTGAAGAACGGGCTTGTTGGTGGTCTTTTCAATATTGAATCGAAAACAACACGGCTGCAAATTCAGAAGTTAGCGGTCGAACAATCGCGGCTGGGCATTCCTATCATTTTTGCACAGGATGTTATTCACGGACATCGCACGGTTTTCCCGATTCCTTTGGCTCTGTCGTGTAGTTGGGATACCGACTTGATTGAACGCACTGCTCGTGCAGCTGCAACAGAAGCCGCCAGCGATGGAATTGACTGGGTGTTTTCACCCATGGTTGATGTGTCGCGTGATCCACGCTGGGGACGCGTTGCCGAAGGTGCCGGTGAAGATCCTTACTTGGGATCACTAATTGCCCAGGCGATGGTGAAAGGATTTCAAGGTGAGGATATGGCCCAACCCGATGCAGTAATGGCCTGCGTAAAGCACTTTGCATTGTATGGTGCTGCTGAAAGCGGCCGCGATTATAATACAGTGGACATGAGTGAGATTAAGATGTTTCAGGACTACTTGCCTCCTTATCATGCTGCTGTTGTTGCGGGGGTAGGCTCGGTCATGACTTCTTTCAATGATATTAACGGAATTCCAGCAACAGCTAATAAATGGCTGATTGATGATGTGCTGCACAAGGATTGGGGATTTGATGGTTTCATTGCAACTGACTACACAGCTATTCGCGAAATGGGTGCTCATGGTGTAGGTGATCTCGAAACATGCTCTGCAAAGGCATTGGATGCTGGCATCGATATGGACATGGTTAGCGAGGGCTTCGTCAATACACTGAAAAGCTCGCTCGAAAAAGGGACTGTCACTATGGATGAAATTGACGCAGCCTGCCGGCGAGTATTGGCAGCCAAATATAAACTGGGCTTGTTTGCCGATCCCTACATCCGTTTGAAAGATCAGCAACCCGACACCCAGCATGTGGAGGAATTTATGGATTTGGCGCTAGACGCCGCACATAAATCAGCAGTGCTATTGAAAAACGAACGTGGAATTTTACCACTAAACGAAGGCGTTAAAATTGCAGTAGTTGGTCCTTTGGCAGATTCGAAGAAAGATGCCATGGGCACTTGGGTTCTTAATGGAGACGAGTCGCGAGTGACAACTATACTTGAAGGATTGAAAAAGCGAGCTTATGTGAGCTATGCCAAAGGAGCCCGGTTAACGGATGACGAAGCTATGGCTAAATTAATTGGCTACCAAATGGACGAGCAAAGTAATGAGGAACTTATTAAGCAGGCAACAGAAGCTGCTCAATCTGCTGATGTGGTGGTGGCCGTTTTAGGTGAGTCTGCTGCGATGAACGGCGAAGCTGCCAGTTTTGCAGACATCAATCTTCAGGCTTCTCAAAAAGCGTTGTTGCAACAGCTTATAAAAACAGGGAAACCAGTTGTCCTGGTTTTAGTTACAGGACGGCCGCTTACATTGGAATGGGAGAACAAAAACTGTGCAGCCATTTTGCAGTGCTGGTCTGCGGGTTCTCAAACTGGAAATGCAGTCGCTGATATCCTTTTCGGCGATTATAATCCTTCGGGGAAATTAACCATGTCGTTTCCACGTAAGGTGGGACAGGTGCCGGTGTACTACAGTATGAAAACTACGGGCCGCCCGTTTTGGGATGGTGTAAAATATACCAGTCGCTACCTTGATGTGCCTAACAGTCCGCTTTATCCCTTCGGTTATGGTTTAAGCTATACTTCGTTTGCTATGAGCGATATTCAACTGGAAAAGTCTGTTCTATCGGAGAACGACACACTTAGAGCAACTGTTAGCGTTTCGAATAAGGGAGAAATGGCAGGAGAGGAGACAGTTCAACTTTACTTGCGAGACGTGGTGGCTTCTGTTACTCGACCTCAAAAAGAGCTGAAACATTTTCAAAAGGTTTTTCTAAAACCTGGCGAAACAAAAAACGTTCGCTTTATAATTACCGTCGACGATCTGAAATTCTATAATTCAGACTTGGAATATCAAGCTGAGCCTGGCGAATTCAGACTTGAAATCGGTCTCAACTCCCGGGATACAAAAGCACTAAATTTTACACTGAAGTAAGATCTTTCCACTACCTGAACCAATTCCGTATAACGTTTTATAGAACCGATTAGAGCTCTGTCTCTAATCGGTTTTTTTGGGGATGTGCAAAATGCAACGAAGGGGACATTTAAAATTACGTATTGAATGGGAGATGTATACGCTTCAATCTATGGCAAATCATATTTGACAGAGGTGCCGGATTTCGCAGATAAACTGTTTGGGCAAAAGTTGGATTTTTCCTTTTATAGTTAAGTTTTATGCTGATAAGCACCTTGTATTATAAAGCATTTAGAGGAGATTTTGGGATAATTCAACTATCTTCAAGCAAAACTAACTGACCCTGA
>NZ_JBZQJF010000035.1:0-2333 GCF_059905295.1 Mangrovibacterium sp. | reverse complement strand
CGAACTGCTAGAACGCGGGGGAATAGAAAACGAATATGTGAATCCCTACTATCTGGATGATTTTTTAGTACAACAGCGCTCGCTTCAGCTGGAAAAGGAAATTCAAAACACAATGCCGCGTGTTGAGTTAAATCGCGACTTCCACCCGTACATGTTTATCAAACATACGCAATATTGGTTAAGTCATTTCGGAACAAGCTATATGTTGCTGGTTGCTGTTCCCCTTGTGTTCTTCTTGGTTATTCTGTTTAAGATAGATGTCGTTTCGGCTGGGCTTTATACGGGAGGTTTTTCTGCCGCATCACTTGAAATTTGTTTGATGCTGGCTTACCAAGTTTTCTTTGGAAGTCTTTATTTGGCAACAGCATTGTTCTTTGCCCTGTTTATGGGAGGCCTGGCTTGGGGAAGTTTATGGAATCGGATTCCCGGCCGATTTTCAAAGATGAAAAGTTATGCATTCCTGCAAATGCTACTTGCCCTCTTTGCTGTCTTACTTCCCTTAATACTGGAGGGGTTCGAAGCGTTTGGTCGTCATGGTCGGCTTTTGCAATGCCTCTTCTTCGTCTTGGTTTGTCTACTGGCTTTTGGTGTGGGATATGAGTTTTTTCTCGCCTCGCAACTTCGAGCCTCAGCTATTGCCGTAACCTCTGCAATCAACTACAGTACTGATTTGCTGGGATCGGCCTTCGGCGCCTTCTTAACCAGTATCTTTCTGCTACCCAGCTTCGGCTTAATTATGAGCTGTTTACTTGTTGCAAGCTTGAATATTTTCACTGCTGTTAAAGCCATCTATGCCGCAAACAGCTGAATCTTTTTGCAGAGGCAAATCGTAGCTTAAATACGGAGGTTAGGCTGATCCATGAAATTGACTAAACGCGCATTTTTGAAGACAATGGTTATGGGAGCAGGAGGAATAGCATATACCGGTAGCCAGGCTTTTGGCGGAGAAGATCCAGCTTCGGGAATTAAAAACAAGTGGACACATGAAGCGCTGTTTTACACCGAAACGCCAAAGGGAATCCGTTGTTTGATTTGCCCCAACGAATGCGATATTAAGGAAGGGGAGACTGGTGATTGCCGAAACAGGATCAACAAAGGCGGCGTGCTTTATTCCATGGCTTACGGGAACCCCTGTGCTGTTCATATTGATCCGATTGAGAAAAAACCTTTGTTGCATTTTCTGCCGGGAAGTACTGCTTTGTCGATTGCGACTGCGGGTTGTAACCTGGCTTGTCTGAATTGCCAGAACTGGACCATTTCGCAGAAAAGCCCGACTGATACGGACAACGAGGATCTGATGCCTGATCAGGTTGTTCGGGCTGCTGTTGACAATCATTGTGCGTCGATCGCCTACACTTATACCGAGCCCATCACTTACTACGAGTATACCTACGACACTTCTGTTTTAGCCAGGCAAGCGGGTATTAAAAATGTGATGGTTACAGCCGGTTATATTAATCGGGATCCATTGGAGAAATTGTGTAAAGTCATTGATGCTGCCAATGTCGATCTGAAGTCGTTTAGTAACGAAATTTACCTGAAACTGAATGCCGGAAAACTGGATACCATTTTGAATACCCTGGTAACCATGAAAAATGAAGGTGTTTGGCTCGAAATTACCAATCTGGTTGTTCCTTCGTGGACCGATGATTTGGATATGATTAAACGAATGTGTGGATGGTTGGTGCAAAACGGTTTTGCAAACTATCCCTTACATTTCAGTCGCTTTCATCCGACCTATAAACTCACGCAGTTGCCGCCTACGCCTGTAACTGTTCTGCAAAGTGCCCGAGATATTGCACTGGCCGAAGGACTGAAATATGTTTACATCGGGAATGTTCCCGGTTTGGGAGCTGAAAATACGGTTTGTCCCAATTGTCATAAGCTTGTTGTGGAGCGTAAAGGTTATCGAATCATGGAAATCCACTTGAAAGACGGGAAATGTGAGTTCTGTAATACGCCTGTTTCGGGCGTGTGGTAGTACGGATGGTTTAGAAGCTGGTTGTTATTGAAGAAATCAAAGATGCAAAATCTGAATTTTACGGTCGTTTTTTGCTTTTAAGTGCCAAAAATAGTTCGAAACGTTGTTTTTATTGAACAATAAGTACTCATTGTAGGTAAGAGAAATCATTTTGTAGATCTACAATTTCATTTTCACGGTTTGTAAAATCGTATTGTAAACATACAATGCTACATTAACGATCGTTAAAAGGAGATTACTCACAGGTAATTTGACATTAACGATTTATAAATTCATTTTCACGGTTTGTAAAATCGTATTATAAACCTACAATGCTGCATTAACGATTGTTAAAAGGAGATTACTCACAGGT
>NZ_JBZQJF010000034.1:0-2118 GCF_059905295.1 Mangrovibacterium sp. | reverse complement strand
CCGTAATTTTCACCCAATTTAGATAGAAGATTATATTGTCGAACATTTGACAATAGTCGTATTTAAACTTGAATACAGATGCTGCCTGTACTTTACCGGCACGACTGGCCGCCTCCTGTACCATTGAACGCTCTTTGAAATTTCTGATATAGCTCAAGATGTTCTGAAGCGATGCCGTCAATAACTCCTGGATCTTAGCGCGCCACAATCGCCGCCAGCGAGCTCGCTTAAATCCATACCGGTAACTTCGAGCAAAAGACCGTTCCATTAAATGCTGTCTCGTCCGAATATCCTTTTTGGCTTCTTTCGATTCGGCTTGTGCATACATAATGTCCAACTCATTTTGCCGCTCGTGACGCTTTAAAGATCTGCCGCTTTTGCTTCGTGTACATTTGGAGAAAGAACTGCAATTGCGACATACACTCAATGAGGCCGTATATTCCCATTGCCGACGATGCTTGTTAAATCGTCTGCGTCGAAGTTCTTCACCTTCGGGACAGATGAACACATCGCGCTCAGGGTCGTAGACAAACTCTTCCTTTGGGAAAATGCCTTTCTGGCGTCCTGATCCTCGGTGGACTTTTTCAAAAGATTCGAAGTGGCCTTTGATCCAAAGATCATAACAGGCCAAATAGTTCTCAATGATGCCATATTTGCTATCCGCCACACAGACTTCGGGCCTGATTCCTGTAATTCTCTCATGATCCAGCACCAGGGATTTTAAAAGATGGGCTTCATTGACGGATCCCGAAGTCACCGTGGTTGCAGTAATGATCTCATGCTTCTCATCGACACTGCGATGAACCTTGTATTTGAGCTTGGGCTTTCCGCCTTGTCGATGCACAGACGCATCCGGATCGGTGGTTGAAACGTGTTTTTTATTGGCAACGCCGGTTTTAGGAGGATTCAAATCGTCATCGTCATCTTCGAAACTTTCTTTTTCCAAGCGTTTTTCAAACGATTGGTAACTTTTTTTCAGATAGCGTTTGATATCCTCAGTATTTACGATTGAGTTGTTGGAGGCGTCTGCCTGAACAGTACTGCCATCCATAAACAATTTTGTGCCGTCAACAAGGCTCGCTTCAACACACTGGAGAACGATGCGATCAAAAAAGGATTGAAAAGCTTGTACACCCCAACGGCACCTGGCTTTGCTCAACACGCTGTGGTTGGGAATTTCATCATCCAAATCGTATCCAAGAAACCAAAGCCAATCGAGTCGTTCGGGAATCGTTTCCATCAGCTCTCGTTCTGATCGGACATTGTACAGAATCAGCAACAACATCATCTTGAGTATTGTCGGAGGCGGTACCGACACATTGCCGTTGCGGCCGTACAAATGCCGGACTTCTTTGTAAATGAATTCAAAATCGATAACCTGATCAATTGTTCTTAAAATGTGGTCTTTACGAATCCGTTGATCCAGGTTAATTCTATCGTAGAAGAGCTTCGGCTGGGGAGTTTTCTTTCGACCCATCATGGTAGTTGTCTCCTCGTTAAATCTTTCATACCATTGGGTTCTAGCAAGAAGATTCTTCATTATCAATAACTATTTGGGCAACAGCCCGTTGTATAGTGAATAAATGCTAAAATAAAACAATAGTTCCTGCAGACGACATTATGGGTAGAACATGGCGAATTGAATATGAAGGCGCATTGTATCATATCCTTTCCCGAGGCAATGAACAGAAGGACATATTCTACGACGACCAAGATCGCTTATTGTTTTTAAAGACAATCGGCGAGATGTCCGAACGTTTTGAGATAGATATTTTTGCCTATGTGCTGATGGGGAATCACTATCATCTTCTGCTAAAGACGACCCGCTCCAATCTTTCAAAAAGCATGCAGTGGTTAGACGTAACGTATACCCGGCGGGTCAACCTGAGTCATTTTCGTTCCGGCCATTTGTTTCAAGGCAGGTTCAAAAGTATCATTGTTCAAAATGATGCCTATTTAATGAGTCTTTCCTACTACATCCATCGCAATCCCCTTAGGGCTGGAATCATTGAACGGCTGACAGATTATCGCTGGAGCAGTAAAGACGCATTAAATAGGCATCAGTTTGAACAATGAACCTTTTGAACCTGCCTTGAAACAAATGGCCGGAACGAAAAT
>NZ_JBZQJF010000033.1:0-3688 GCF_059905295.1 Mangrovibacterium sp. | reverse complement strand
TTCCAGTTGAAAAGGAATTGACTGCAAAATTTGTGGGTAAATCATCGGAGACAAGGCATCGGCTGTACTCCCGCTACCCAGGTTAAAGCCAGCCATGGCCGCAAGCGATGATAAACCGCCCAAACTACTTGTGCTACTACTACCCTGAGGAACCATGGTTGATGAAGCCGTATATTCTTTGGGGCTTAATAAGGCAAAAATCAGCCCTATCACAACACCTGCACCGACAAATTTAAAGATCGTTTTCCTGCCTTTCCACAAGGTTTTGGCTAACGCTAATAAGTCGATTTCGTCATCAGCTACTTGAGGGGAGGTATTATTTTGTTGTTCTGTGTTATTCATAATAGGTCCAAATTATTTCAATACTGCAACAATAGCTACGGCAATTGAGGAGAATGTACTTGCAATAGCTAACCAAGTACCCACTGGCATTCCTGTTTTTTCAGGTTTCTGTGGAACAATGATTTGACTTCCGGGTTCCACTTTCGGATATTTCCGGAAGAAAAAGTGCTTAGTTGAGGACGATGAGCCATTCGCATAAACAACGTAGACTTTCCCTTTTTTTGCTTCTGTACTGAAACCACCACTGGAATTAATGTAATATTTGGCTGTTTTTCCTTTCTGGTAGGCAAGCCCGGCAGGGTTTAATACCTCTCCGTTCACCCAAATTTCTTCCGACTTAACCGGAATGTATATTTCATCTCCTTCTTTCAGTGTATAGTCAATATCAGAACCCGGCTTGTTCAGTATTTTGTCCAGTTGCAGTTCAAGCGTTTTTGCTCCTATTGTTTGAATTTGCTCTAAGGTAGAATCGCCCTCCAGGCGCATTTGGTTTGCCAAGGCCAACTGTTCCTTGGTTTGTGAGTCGACTTTTCTTGTCATGTGAGCTCCGGCTTTGAATGCATAGGGAGTTAAACCACCGGCTCGTTTAACCAAGTCCGAAATACGTTCGTCTTTACTGCTGATACTGTATTGTCCCGGGTATTTTACTTCGCCCGTTATGGTTACTGTTTGTTGAGCTTCGTACGAAGGAGCACGACGTACATAAACCTGATCAAACGGGCTTATAATAAAGTTCTCATCATCCGGAGATAACTTCAAATTACGGTCGACAGCAAAGGTATACAGACTTACCATTTTGTTATTCAAGTCAGCTGCTTCTTCATAGCTGTTTCGGCGAGCCACCTCTATATAAGACTCACTTGCTGCTTCCTTCATACCTCCGGCCATGAAGATCAGATCTTTCAGAGTCATGTTTTTGTAGAAGCTGAAC
Source organism: Mangrovibacterium sp. (assembly GCF_059905295.1). NCBI lineage: Bacteria > Pseudomonadati > Bacteroidota > Bacteroidia > Marinilabiliales > Prolixibacteraceae > Mangrovibacterium > Mangrovibacterium sp. Next base: position 2,415 of record NZ_JBZQJF010000033.1, on the reverse strand, counting down.
TCTCCGGGGTGCATAACTTCTCCATAAATTCGGATTGTTTTGCGTTCGCCGATGCTATAGATGTCCCGAATCATCACTTGGTCGTCCTTTTGAAGTATAGGGTCATCTTTTCCTGAAAGCACGTCATTAACATTGAAGGCAATAGTTGTTGGAAATTGCTTTTCATCCAATCGAATAATTAAGCCGCGTTCAGCAAAATAATTCGGAATTAGTCCACCGGCTTTTGTGATCAAATCAGATAAGTGCATTTCTGATTCCAACGCATAATTTCCAGGTCGATAAACCGCACCATCAATGCTAACCCGGTTTTCGAAAACATTGACAACTTTTTCAGCGCGGATAAGGTCTCCGTTTTTCAATGCGAACGATGAAAATTGGTCCGGCTTAACATCCAGTAGTTTATAACCGTCCTCGGCATAACGCGTGATTAATAATCTGGATTTAGATGCATTCTCTGTAAATCCACCGGCATACTCAATTAATTTATTGATGTTCTCACCATCTTTTAACTCGAAAATAGCTTGGCGTTTAAAAGCGCCAACTGTTTCAATCCGTTTGTGATAAGTTGGAATAAAAATCACATCCTGATCGCGTAGCGAAATGTTGTTTTTTGTGTTGTTGTTGATCAGGTAATCGTAAGCATCAATTTCAGCAATCTGCTTGTTATCCCTCATAATCCGTATGGAACGGAATGATCCGTTTTCGTTGGGGCCACCCGACAGATAGAGTGCGTTAAATGCTGATGCTGTTGCTGGTAAAGTGTAGGTTCCCGGGTGAATTGCTTCACCGATAACATTTACTTTAATTGAACGAAGATTATCAATGCTTACTTCTGCAAATGTATTGGGCGAGTCTCCGCTCATTCCCGAATAGATTGCTGACAAACGGTGGATTAAGTTCGAACGAACAGATGCGAAATCCTGTCCGGCAACTTTAATAGGTCCCAAATCCGGAATGTTAACAGATCCGTTACCATCGACAGTAAGTACGTAAGTTTGCTGACTAGCTCCCCAGACATTAATTGATAGTTCGTCGCCAATACCGACAACATAGTCGTTGGGGACCGGAATATTGACAGATGGTTCGAAGCTTAATTTGTCTTGATTGAATAATTTATAGCCAAAAATGCGCTGGTTCTCAGCAGTGCCAGGTTTTTCGTTTTTTTGAGCTCCCTCTTGGGTGCTCGAGAAGTTTGCTTCCTCGGGGACCTCTGTCGAACTTGTTGAACTTTTGGCACCAGAAAAAGTACCTCCTGTTTGTGCTTGTTGTAAGCGAGCCATTAACTGATCGATTTGCTGTTGTGAAGCGCCTTTTGCTCTGGCAAGGGTTGTCGCTTCAGCAACAGTTAAACCGCGATCTTGAATTTCTTTTGCAATTTGATTGATTTGAGCATCTGTCAGATTTTCAACCTTGACGGTCGAAATATCAGTTTGTGCATAAAGAATTGATTGTGTTCCACCTAAAAGCAGAATGAGAGATACAATAATCAGCGTTCTGAACATGTGTCGTTGTTTTGTTTTTCAAAATATTTTATCCCTGTTAGGATTGGCGGGGCTAAAATTACATAATTTCATGAATTATGCGCTATTGAAAAACTCGAACTTGCTACTTTTATCTTGAGTTTATAAATTTTTTAACAAGTAGAGTAAGGTCAATTCAACCATTTCAAGATAAGTTATTCTGGAAAGTGTGACCTCTGTTCTAAGTGATTGTATTATGTCAGAATCCCTACTTTGTTGCTTTATGAAACAACAAAGTAGGGGTTTGTTAATTGCTGCTTATTATATTGGATGGTCGAAGGTTGATCAAAGAGCTTTATTTCTTTTCCTGCAGCTTTAGCAATCGCATGTCCTGCTGCCGTATCCCATTCCATTGAGGGCTCCAGTTGGGGATAAATGTCGGCTTTCCCTTCAGCAATCAGGCATATTTTTAATGCACTGCCCATATTCACGTATTCAATTTTTCGGGTTTTCTCACGAAGTTTGTTAAAGTATTCCTGAGTCTCTGCTGTTTTGAAGGTTCTGCTACTTATGATTTTTAAACTTTTCGATCTTGCTTTCACTGGGAGACGGGTGGCTGTTTTTGTCAATTCGGTAAGCTGAATTGTTCCTTTTGGGCAAAGCGCTTTCCAGGCTCCCATTTCCTCGGATCCCCAGTATATTTCACCTGTCAAAGGAGCATAAATTACGCCTAGTTTGGCTTCGTTATTTTCAATAAGAGCGATGTTTACGGTAAACAATCCGTTTCGTTTGATGAATTCTTTCGTTCCGTTTAAGGGATCAACCAACCAAAATTTGTTCCAATTTTTGCGGGTCTCGTAGTCAATGTTTTCGCCATCTTCACTAAGTACCGGTAACTGACTTTGAGCCAAAGTTTCAATTATTGCCCAATGGCTGTTCTGGTCAGCGTTGGTTT
>NZ_JBZQJF010000032.1:0-34915 GCF_059905295.1 Mangrovibacterium sp. | reverse complement strand
CTGATTTCCTATTCCCTTACCGATGGAAATGGATGCGAAGCTACAACCACTGTCGTATTTTCCGTTTATGCCCTGCCACAACCAGCAATACGAAATACCGATTTGGATTTTTGTGAAAACGAGCAAGCAGTCTTGGTAGATTTCTCACCGACCGGTGGAACACTCTCAGGTACGGGCATCGTTGGTGATTACTTTAATCCGGCTGTTGCCGGTGCGGGAACGCATCAGATTTCCTATTCCCTTATCGATGGAAATGGATGCGAAGCTACAACCACAACCGACTTTATCGTTTATGCCCTGCCACAACCAGCAATACTAAATACTGACCTCAATTTCTGCGAAGATGAACAAGCAATTTTAGTGGATGTCTCACCTACCGGTGGGATACTTTCAGGTTCCGGCATCACTGGTGATTATTTTTATCCGACAATTGCAGGGGAAGGAACGCATACAATCTCCTACTCCCTAAAAAATGGAAATAATTGTGAGACAAGCATTGAACAAGAATTTATCGTTTACAAAAAACTAGATATCAACTTAGGTCCCGACCAGACCATCACCTCGAATGATACACTTCATCTGGTTCCTCAAACGAATAGCTCCTCAATTGTCTGGTATAATAACACATATGAAAACGAATTAACCTTAATTGCAAAAGACTTAGGGATTGGAACCTTCTCCATCTGGGCAACGACAACCGAAAATCAATATTGCCAAACCACGGATACAATGTTACTTACCATCGATCTCTCTATTTATACGGCCACTACCCCATCTTTGAGTAATATCTTAGTTTATCCAAATCCGTTCAATGATAGCTTTTATATAATGGTCAATGAGGATGAAACACTTGAAAACATCTGTCTTTACGGAGAGAACGGGACTATTTATCTCAATACTAAACCTTCATCATTCCCTTACATTAATGTTTCCTATCTGAGAGCCGGAATATATCTACTGTATATTTCAACAGATAAAAATCAGTCCGTCTTCAAGCTAATAAAAAATTAATCACAAGAAGCAACGCTAGCAGACTGGATATCATTTCTTTCATTTTCAAACTAATTTCATGCGGGTTTCATTATTCATTCAATTCTTGTCGATCAGCGTTCGATTCATCAGGTAAGTTTCTTTTCTCTCCCGGATTCATAATATGAAGGTACAGTACAGGAATTGTCAACAAAGCCATAACCATACTCCAAACAACACCAAAAGCAATAACACTTGCTAAAGGAGCCCACAGCGATGAGCCCGATAAAATCATTGGAACAACACCGAAGGCAGCAGCCATGGCAGTTAAAAAAATAGGCCGTAATCTCCGTTCTGCAGCTTCAATTGCAGCAGTTCGAAGATCGAAGCCCAAATCCATCAATTCATTCGTATGTTCAATCAGGATTATCGCGTTTCGCACCACAATTCCCGACAAACTGATTATTCCAAGAAAAGCTGTAAAGCCGAATGTACTATGCGTAATTGCCAGGCCGGATATCGCTCCGAAAAGGCTCAGCGGAATCGTTAGCATAACCATTGCAACTTCCTTGATATTTCGAAACTGAAACAAAAGCACCAGGAATATCAAGGCCAAACTAATTCCCAACACCGTAATCATCCCACCCATTACTTCAGTTTTATTCTCGTGTTCTCCACCATATTCAATCCGGAATCCTGCAGGTAAATTAACGGTTGCAATTTCGGGCTGAATCGACTCCAGCAGATCAGACGGAAGGACGTTTCCAATGGTTTCACACCCGACAGTCAAACAGCGCACTCCATTCCGATGATTTATTCTTCCGGGTTGCCACTGAGGTACAATATCAGCAATTTGTCGCAGGGGAACACTTTCCCCGGTAACCGGCGATTCCAAATAAATATTCAACAGTGATTCCATATTTTGTCGTTTATCGGGAACCATTCGAAGAACAATATTAACGACATTGTCGCCTTCATAAATCCGGGAAACAGCCGATCCACTCGTACATAAATACATGAGCTTTGCCACGCTCTCAGTCGTAAATCCCAGGCGCGAAGCCTGACTGTTCAGGTTTATATTGACTCCAAAATAATCTTCCCTAAAATCATCGTGAACAAAATTGCTTCCTGTGGCGTCCCGGATAATATTTTTCACCTGGTTACCAATAACTTTTAATGTTTGAAGATTATCACCAAAGATCCGAACCTCAACCGGCGACACCAGCGGTTGACCTTGCTGCATTAATTTAACCTGGACGGTTCCCTCCGGTACTAAATCTTCAACTTCACCTGACAGTTCCTCGGCTAATTCCTCGGTTGTTTTATCCGTTGTCGTATTAATCAGCATTTGAGCGTAATAGCTAACCGGAAATTCGGGGGAAAAATTGTAATAAACACGAGGGGCACTCATCCCTGAAAATGTCGCATATGAAACAACACGTCTATCATTTTTGATTCTGTTTTCGATTTTCAGAATAGACTCCAACGTTTTTTCAACTTTCGTTCCGGTAGGCATCCATAATTCCACCACAAACTGATTGCGTTCGGCGGCAGGAAAAAATTGCTGACCTACAAACTTTTCAAAGATGAATCCGGCCAAAACAATCGTAAGTAAACTTCCCCCAACAGTGAGAAAAGCATGCCTGGAACATTTTGTAATTAAGCGACTGTAAGCTACCTGCATAAAGTCTAATAAGGAACGGTTCTTTTTAAGATGCTTATTGCCGGAATTTCCGTTCAACCCATTTTTAATAAATGTGTAGCATAGCATCGGTGTCAGCAACATCGCAACAACAAAAGATGAAGCAAGGGCTACACTTACCGTTATCGGAAGATCGTGAATAAACTCACCGATTGCCCCCGATAGAATTACCATAGGCAAAAAAGCAGCAATAATCGTTACGGTAGAGGTTAATATAGGAATTACCAGATCGTGTGCACTTCGCCAGGCTGCAGTCCACCGATTTTCTCCCTGATCCAACAATTCCACATAGTTGTCAGCTACGATAATAGCATCATCTACAACCATACCAAGAACAACAATAAGCGCTGCCAGCGACACCTGATGCAACTCAACACCGATTAAATTCAAAACAGCAAATGTTACCGCAACAGTTATGGGTATCGCTGTTGCCGAAACAGCTGCAATTCGGAATGGGAGAAGCAAAATAACGATGATGATAACTGCTATAATAGCGATAAGGAACTCACGCAAAAAGTGCCCTACATTTTCACGAACCAGGGACGGCTGATTAAAAACCAAACTAATTTCAACATCCGAAGGTACCAGATCTTTTACCCGATCAATGGCTGCATTTACCAGATCTCCATATTCAACAATATTATTCCCTTCGTTCATCTGAACAGCCACAATCATCGCCCGCTTGCCGTTGACCCTTAAATCGTTCTTTAGTTCTTCGTATTCCCGTTTAATTGTAGCAATGTCACTCAACCGAACAACTGCTCCTGTTTCGGAAATTCCTATAATTTGATTGGACAACTCAGCTTCTGTTTTAAAATAGCCATGGGTATGAATGGCTACGTTGCTCTCATCCGTTTTAATCTCCCCTCCCGAACTAATTGTATTTTGCGCTTTCAAAACCTCAACAACCTGCCGTAAACTCACTTGATAAAGCGCCAATTTATCAGGATTAAAATAGACTGATATCTGCTCTTTCTGCTCACCGATGCGTCTGATTTTTGAGGTAGCGGCAATTGTCCTCAGCTGATCTTCCAACAAAGTTACATATCCCTTTAGCTGCGCATAAGTTGCATTATCCGACTCCATACTGATCAGCAATGCTTCAGTATCGCCAAAATCGGAATTGACAATTGGACCGATAACACCATCCGGCAATTCCAATACACGGGCTACAATTAACTGATGCCTTAGCTTACTCCAAAAGATTTCGGGCTCTTTTACACCATCATTGAGCCAAACACTAATAACAAGTTCTCCATCACTGGTTGTGGAATAAGTCTTTTCTTTGCAAACTTCGGGAAACTGAAATAAGTATTCCTCCAGGCGCGTCGTTAGCTGCTCTTCAACCTGAATAGCTGTCGCACCGGGATAATAAGCAACAACCAGCCCTAATGGCGAAGCAATCATAGGATCCTCGCGCCGAGGCATGGTTAACAGCGAATAAATGCCGACCACAAAAACCATCAACAGGACAGAGATGGTTACCTGCCTATATTTCAATGAGGCTTTTACAAAATTCATTCTTCGCGAGTTAAAGAGATGGAGGAACCATTGTTTAGCTTCGATAGACCAGTCATTATCACCAGATCACCAGGCGACAAACCACTAGTTATTTCAATCCGGTTATCCACAATTTGTCCTATTGAAACCAAACATTTAAAAGCTTTCATCTTAACGGTATCTGCTACAAAAACATAGGAAGAATTATCCAAATCACGTAAAATACAATTTGCAGGAACCGTTATACGGATCGTTGCCTCACCGGTCTCCATTTTTAATTCTGCTGTCATCCCCGGGCGGATAATCTGCCGGGGATTCTCCAATTCTATTTTTACAGGAAAAGTTCGGGTTTCGGGATCAGCCAATGTTCCTATCTCCACAATCGGGCCTGTAAAAGTTGAATCGATCGAAGCAACATAAACATCCGTCATACTTCCCATTTCGATATATCGAAGTTCCATCTGCGGAACCGCAGCAACTACTTTTACGGTGTTAATATCGGCTACTGCAAAAACAGGAATCCCCTGATCGATAATCTCGCCAACCTCGACTCCCTTTTTAATCAATATTCCGTCGATCGGTGAACGTAATTTTGTATCCCGCAGATTCTTGGCACGCAAGCGCTGTTGTGCTTTCACCGCTCTTAAAGACATGGTAATCTTTACCATTTCACTTTCCGTCAAGCTATTCCGTTTGTACAGTTCCCACAAACGATTATAGTCATCCTGAGTTTGATCAACCTCGGCATCAGACATTACTTTAGCAATCTGGTAACTCTCCGGATCCAGCGCAGCCAAAACTTGTCCCGCTCTAATACGGTCACCTTCTTCAGCAGCAATATAATTTACTTTTCCGGGAACCATAAAGCCCAAACGAACAGTTGTGTTCCCCTCTATATTTCCGCTAAAAGCAAAATCCTGACGTGCCCCAGTTGACGAAACCAGATAAACATCCACCACCTGCGACTTTTCTTCCCCGGCAGCATCTTCCTTCCCATTCTCACATTTCGGTATCCCTACCATGAGCATTCCCAGTAGTGCGCAGATCATTTTTAACTTCATATTTCTTTCTTTATTACGGTTGAAAAAATCACGATGCATCCACCAGATAGCCGTAAATCATTATACAACTAAATCATTTATTCGTTACACAAAAGCCCGAAGAGCGTGTAATCATTTTTCAGAAAGCTCATCGAAAAACCGAAAAGGAAGACCACTTCCCACCTCGGATATGGGAAAGAAAACGGAAGTTATTCAACTTAAAAAAAAAATTAACTGAGAGAAGAAATTGCCTGGATTTACTTAAGTGCAACATCCCATAATTTAGCCATACGCGACTTGCCCTTGGGACCGTCAACCCACAATACAACCAAGTATTTACCAGCTTCAGCATACTCATGTATCGGGCTCTGTTCTTCGGAGGTTTGCCCATCACCAAAATCCCAATGCCATGATGTTATTTCACCGTACGATTGATCGGTGAAAGCCACCCGTCGATGATCGGGATCAATGACTTTAAACGTCCAGTCGGCCTCAACAGGTTTATGAAAGCGATCATCCAATGGCATCAACCGAAAAGGCAATGCATAAGAAGCATTACCATACATCGTATGTTCTTTACTCAGGTTCCAAAAACCATTATTCGAGTCCTTATCAACATCATCATAATCTATAACTGCCCAACATAACCCAACCAATTTATTTTCAGTCAGAATGGACTCCACAGCCCGTGAAGGATCATTTCCGGCATAATCGAAAGGCGTTATCCAAAACTCGAGTGTCAGCTTTCCCGATCCTCCCGGTTCAAAGTCGTAATGGTAAGCGGCATTGGCATAAGGCAGTTCTTTAATCCAAGGCTGGCTGCCCCACACCAAGGTCCAGTCTTTGCCCTCTGCCGGCGTAAATATGTGATAGTTTTGAGCCTGTACGCCATGAAAGGAGAAGTAGCGATCCATCTCCGACATCTCCTGGTTCGGATGAAAACGATCGATAAACGGTCCACCCGACTGGTCTCCGTCAACGATTAACTCAAAGGTATCGTTGTGCAAACCGGGCTTCGAAAAGTCCCAGTAATCATCATAAGCTTCGTACAAAAAATAAAGACGATTCAATCCCTTCACCCACCCCACTGTAACCTGAAAGTTGAGATTTTCAGGATCAGCCTTCACATGTTTATGACTGTCATCCCACACCTCGTTCATCCCCACAACGAAACTATCAGGTACAATTTCCCAATCAGTTGCATCGCCGTTAATCACCGGAATTTGATCAGCGGGAAACTGGAAAATCTTAAATTGACGGTTATCCTGAGCTTGTGAGAACCGTGCCAGAACTAAACAAATTGACAGGAGGATAAAAGTAAAGGTTATTGGATGTTTCATTGCAGTAAGGTTTTGGTGAGTGTAGTAAACTGCGGATGAAGATACGCATTCTGAAAAAGAAAAGCCGGTTGAAGATGTCTTGCACACTACAATTTATAAGTTTCAAAACATATAATTTTTGCATTAACCAACAAGAGAGAATAAGCCGGCCTTGGAAACAAAAGACAAAACAATCTGATTATATGATACTTACATTCACTTTGACGAATACAGGCTATAAAAATATGTTTAGTCTGTATTTTTTGCAACAATTAGTGCACAAACAAATGGAGTATACAAACGTTTTAATGATAAATTTTTTGACACCTTTGCAACTGACATTAGAGAAGTTGAAGAAGTATTAATCAAAAGTGTTGACATGTACCTTGAGAAATCTGACGTATTGGAATCAACTGAAAACAACGCACTAACCGAAATCCTAAATGATTATTACGTAGCCTACCTTAGTCGACAACTAAGTTTATTAGGCAGAAGAGAAGTCCATAACGGACGTGCTCATTTTGGTATTTTCGGAGATGGAAAAGAGTTAACACAAATAGCCTATGCTAAGTTCTTCCGTAAGGGAGATTGGCGTTCCGGCTATTACCGGGATCAAACCTTCATGCTGTGCCTGGGATTACTTCAACCGGAAGAATTCTTCGCCATGATATATGGTGATACCGATTTAAACTTCAACCCTTCAACCGGAGGGAGGAATTTCAATAATCACTTTAGTACCCGAAATGTTGACGAAAACGGGGTAATCAAAGATTTGATGACCCAATATAATTCGGCATCCGACATTTCGCCAACAGCCGGACAAATTCCGCGTTTAATGGGATTGGCTCAAGCGTCGAAAATCGTTCGGGAACATCCGGAGCTCAAAGAAAAGCTGAATAACAATGTTGATGGTAATGAGGTTGCTTTTGGATCGATTGGCGATGCCAGTACCTCGGAGGGAATGTTCTTCGAGACCATCAATGCGGCCGGAGTCATGCAGGTACCTTTAGCTATTGCTGTTTATGACGATGGTTACGGAATCAGTGTTCCCAAGAGATTACAAACGACTAAAGAAAGTATCTCTGAAGTACTGAAAGGTTTTCAGAAAGAAAAAGATACAAACGGAATCGATATTTATACCTGCAAGGGCTGGGACTACGAAAACCTGGTTCAGACCTTTGAAAAAGGAATAGCCCAATGTCGCGAAACGCAGGTTCCTGCCCTTTTCCATGTTCAGGAAATTACTCAGCCATTGGGGCACTCAACATCGGGCTCTCACGAACGCTATAAAAGCAAAGACCGACTGGCCTGGGAGAAAAAATTTGATTGCATCAGCCAATTTAAAAAGTGGATTCTGGAAACAGGTAAGGCCAACGATGCTCAACTAAAAGATATTGAAAACCGAGCTACAAAGCGAGCTCGTCAAGCACGTGATACCGCTTGGAAACACTATAATGGAAGCTATGAGGCTGAAACCAATAGCCTGGCAGAAATCGTTCAACAGATTGCGTCACACAATATCAAATCAATTGATCATTCAGCCGATTTTGAAACCGTAAAAAACAGACTATTCCCTACGCGCCGCGCCTTGTTTAGTTTTGCTAAAAGACTTAAATATGAGCTTCACGGGGTGGCAGGGCTTGAGGTTGAAAAAGCAAGCCTGAACAAGTGGTTGCAGCAATTTGAAGGTCGTACCAATGTGATGTATAACGCCCAGTTGCACCGCGAAGGACAGGACTCGACCTTGAAGGTTGAATCAGTTCCGGTACAAATTGAGCAGGATGCTCCCATGGTGAATGGTTGTGAGATCATCAGCCGGAACTTCCATAAATTGTTTGCGAAATACCCGAACCTGGTAACTTTTGGCGAAGATACCGGTTTTATGGGCGATGTAAACCAAGGTATGAAAGATATGCAGGAAGAGTTTGGCGAGCATCGTGTTTCGGATACCGGAATTCGAGAAACGACGATCATCGGTCAGGGAGTTGGGTTGGCACTGCGGGGCTTCCGCCCTATTGCCGAGATCCAGTACCTCGACTACCTCATGTATGGATTACCAACATTGAGCGACGATTTGGCGAGTATGCAATATCGCACCATGGGCAAACAATCTGCGCCAATGATCATCCGTACCCGGGGCCACCAGCTGCAAGGTATCTGGCATGCCGGTTCGCCTATGCAATTAATTTTGGGAGCAATGCGGGGCATCTTCCTTTGCGTCCCCCGGAACATGACGCAAGCAGCAGGAATGTACAATACCTTGCTGGAAGGTAACGACCCGGCTCTTGTTATTGAACCGCTGAAAGGGTATAATGTAAAAGAACAACTTCCATCGAACCTGGGCGAATATAAAGTGCCCATGGGCGTACCTGAAATATTACACGAAGGAACTGATGTTACCCTGGTTACTTACGCATGGAATGCACATCACGCAGAAAAAGCAGCTCAATTACTGCTGGAATTGAAGAATATTTCGGTCGAAGTAATTGACGTACAAACCTTGATGCCCTTCGATGTCAACCATATGATAGTGGAGTCCATTAAGAAAACCAATAAGGTGATTTTTGTGGACGAGGATGTTCCTGGTGGTGCTTCAGCCTACATGATGCAAAAAGTTCTGGAAGAACAAAAAGCTTTCAACTATTTGGATACAGCTCCGGTAACTTTACCAGCTGCAGAACACCGTCCGGCCTATGGTATTGATGGGGAATACTTCACCAAACCAACGGTAGAACGAATCTACGAAGCCATCTACAACATGATGCGCGAAACGAATATCAAAAAATATCCGCCATTGGATTAAGAAAATAAATAATCAAAAATACAGTAAGGTTGAACAGTAATGTTCAACCTTTTTTGTTGCCTGGGAATTGGATCCCTAAGTCATTTATAATTCAGTCAGGATTTTAGAGACAACTTTCTTCATCGCTCTTATTATTTCAATTTTCTGATTAAACAATACAATCCCGAAGATCATAAAACATCACCCTGCCAAAACAAATACCGGTTCTAAAGACGCTTAATCCATGAAACTGGAAAACAATTCCAGCAAAAAAATCAGATCGAATTCATTATCGATCTGATTTTCTCCCAACAACTTGAATTGGTCAAATCTAGTTGATCTCTTTGAGCACAAAAACAGCACTATCATATTGGCTGCCGATTTGAAGTTCCACTCCGACATTCATCAAATAATCAGCTTTAAATATTTGACCATCTCCCCAGAAACGGGACCGACCATTCGAATTGATTTCCTCGATCCGATAAGTCTTCGTCGGATCCAAACCATTCAACTTAACGGTAGGGAAAACACCACGCAAATGAGGCCTCAGGCTGAAAACAAACAATACTGCTGAGCTTTTCTCTTTTGAGACATAGATCTGAGAAGCCCATCCCCCCTCATCGTAGGGTGATTTTAGCCGATACAAATCTCCGTTCGTTATTAGCGGCCTGACATACCGCTTATAGTTTTTGATAGCATCCATGGCAAACTCCCGATCTTTCCCTTGAATATCCTTGGGCTGAAGCTCCATTCCCAAACGACCGGTCATTGCTACATCGAACCGAAACTTCAACGGGGTTACCCGCTGCGTTTGATGGTTCGGACTCGTCGATACATGCGATGCTGTTCCAACCGGTGGATAAATCAAGTTCGTGCCATACTGAATAAAAATCCGAGATAAAGGATCGGTATTATCCGAAGTCCAAAACTCATTGTGAAATTTTAAGGCTCCATAATCCAGACGACCTCCCCCTGAGGCGCAATCCTGAATTACAAAATCGGGATATTTTGCACGAATTCTTTTATAGACCTTGTACAGCCCTTCGGTGTACAAAACCCAGAAATGAGTCTGCTCAGCTTCAGGCAAAAAGGTTGAACCAGCCTGTTCCACGTGACGGTTCGCATCCCATTTGATATATTCAATACCCGGGTGGGTTGTCAGCAGGCTATCAAACACATTATAGACAAAATCCTGCACCTTCGGATTCGACAAATCCAGTAACAACTGATTTCGCCAGGTTATTTTTTCGCGTCCGGGACTTTGAACAATCCATTCCGGATGCTTCTCTGCCAGCTCACTTTCAGGGTTCACCATTTCCGGTTCCATCCACAGGCCAAACTTCAAGCCCTTTGAATGCGCATAATCAATTAAATAGTCCAATCCGCGAGGCAATTTCTTTTGATTCGTTTGCCAGTCGCCCAATCCGGCATGATCGCTGTTCCGAGGATATTTGTTCCCAAACCAGCCATCATCCAGCACAAAGGTTTCAATGCCCATCTCAGCGGCATCATCCATCATGCCTGTTAAGGTATTCTCGTTAAATGTGAAATAGGCTCCTTCCCAACTGTTCAGCACAATGTCGTGTAGCTTATTTCCGCCAACCATCCCATACTTCCGGCCCCAGTCATGCAAATTTCGGGAAACCTGACCTCTCCCCTGATTACTGAAGGTATAAATCATTTCGGGAGTTGTGAAACGCTCACCAGCCTTCAATGTCCAGGACGATAAAAAGGGATTGATCCCGGTCGTTATATTCAAGCTTTTCCACTCGTCAACCTGGAAAGCCAGGCGATAATTGCCCGACCAGGCTAAAGCTCCGCCATAACAGTCCCCGGCATTCTCCATGGCCGGATTGTTGACACTTAAAATGAAAGAAGGATTTTCGGTTTGTGTGGTACGCACTCCCTTTTTGCATTCGATCACTTTTATTCCATTCTCCAGCTTCTCTTCTGTAACATTCATCTCTCCGGCCCAGGCTCCGTAAAAATGCGTTAAATAATAACTCTCGGCTTTTATGGGTAAAAACGAAGAGGCAAAACGGGTAAGCTGCACCGATCCGTTTTCACTATTTGTAATTACAACCCACTGGGTAATCACATCCTCTTGCTCAAAAGCTTTTAGGTGAAGCTCGACTGTCAAATTATAAACCCGATCTTTTAAGTGAATTACTGTTTCTAATACCCCCGATTTCAGGCTCTTTGTTTCTACCCCTTCAAAAGCCAGTTCTGTATTTAAACTTCCGTCGGAATGAATGACCGATAAGGCTGGCTCGTTAATATTACCCAAACCAAAAGTCGGATAGGCTTCATAAGAAAAATCACGATTGGTATCCGGTTTTGGATAGGCTTGCTGCTCTAGGAAATTATCGGGCGCATCGACAGCTTTTCCATAATACTGAAAGACCAGCCGGTTGCTCTGATCAACCGCATAAACCAACGAAGTTGATTTCGTTTTGACCTCTATGACTTTTGTATTTTGAGCTACTGCGACTGTGGACAAAAACAGTGTAAATGCAAGACTATAAAAAATACATTTCAGATAGGTTTTCATTAGTATAGGTTTAGTTGATACTTCTATCGATAAGACGCAGAAACGGTATGCTTTCCCTAAATTAAATTGTAAAATACCACTTATCAAACACAAAACTGGTATTGATGCCCAAATCCAGGGTTTTGGGCACACCAACACAATCAGCCTATCGTATTTTCTGGCAGGCCTTGACTACGATAAAGGGAAACAAGCCAGCCCAACCGGGAACCAGCGGGCTGAACCCGAATCTTTATTTCTTGATTTCTCGGGCAATAATTCCGGCCATTACTTTGGCTGCCTGTTCATCAGGATGGATACTATCCGGGAAGTCGGCCCCTTGATCCTGCATCCCGTGATAAAGGTCAATTACAGGTAAATGATTCGCTTTCGCAAGCTTTTCAACGATAGGAACCACTCCATTAATAACGGTGGAATCGTTGATTCCCCATTTGGTTTTAAACACGGGAACCGGAAGACACAAATAAATTTGAGGATTCTCCGGAATCGTTTTAAACGTATCAATTAAAGACTGATAATCTTTTTCGAACCGATCCGCTTGCCAGTTTTCCGGTTTGGTATCATTGGTTCCTAACTTGATAATGATGATATCGGGGTTATACACAAAAACGTTCGAGAACTCCTTGCAAATCCAATAGGGAAAATTTCCTTCCTTTTGCAAAGTGGTCGCACTTCTACCGGAATTTAGCACGCGGTATCCGGGACCAAGAATACTGTCGAGTACCACAGGATAGCCCGTCTTACTTTGAACAGCCAAGCCATATCCTTCGGTGATGCTGTCGCCTACACAGGCTACTCGGGTAATTTTTTGTGTACATGAACTCATGATTCCCAGAAAAAGAAAAATCCAGGTATATGTGCTCATTCTATAAACAAACTGCTTCATAATAAATCTGTTTTTAGTGTCTGTATTATCATTCCGCCCAGGATGCCGGAACCTTATTTCTGCCGGAAGTACATGGCTGCCCCAATAGCATAGATGCAGCCATAAACAGAAAAAACTGCATCAAGCAGTTTTTTCTATGTTATAATATTGTTCCGCCCAATTAACGCATTGCTTTATAAGCGTTAATCAAGCCATTTGTTGAACCATCGTGGGCAGTTACTTTTTCGTCACCACCTAACTCCGGCAAAATTTGATTCGCTAATTGTTTACCCAATTCAACGCCCCATTGGTCGAAGCTGAAGATATTCCAAATGATTCCCTGAACAAAAATTTTGTGTTCATACATCGCGATTAATGCGCCCAATGTAAAGGGAGTCAATTGTTTGAATAAAATTGAATTGGTTGGAATATTTCCCTCAAAAACCTTAAATGGAAGCAATACAGCAATCTCATCAGCCGATTTACCTGCAGCCTTCAATTCGGCTTCAACCTGGTCAGGTGTTTTTCCAACCATCAAGGCTTCTGTTTGTGCAAAGAAGTTAGCCAGCAACTTCGGATGGTGATCGCTCAGCGGATTGTGGCTAATGGCTGGCGCCATAAAATCGCAGGGAATAAGTTTGGTTCCCTGGTGAATCAATTGGTAAAAAGCATGCTGACCATTTGTTCCCGGTTCTCCCCAGATAATCGGGCCGGTTTGGTAATCAACTTTAGCACCATTTCTGTCCACATATTTCCCGTTACTTTCCATATTTCCTTGTTGAAAATAGGCTGAAAAACGGTGCATATACTGGTCGTATGGCAGAATAGCCTCGGTTTCGGCTCCGTAGAAATTATTATACCAAATACCGATTAGAGCTAAAGTTACCGGAAGGTTTTCTTCGAACTTTGCCGATTTAAAGTGATTATCCATGGCATGTGCTCCTTCGAGAAGAGCCACATAGTTGTCGAAACCAATAGCACAGGCAATTGACAAACCGATAGCTGACCACAAGGAATAACGACCACCAACCCAATCCCAGAAACGGAACATGTTTTTCGTGTCGATACCAAAAGCAGAAACTGCAGTAGCATTAGTTGATAAGGCCACAAAATGTTTCGCAACAGCGCTTTCATCTTTAGCAGCCTCCAGGAACCATGATTTAGCAGAGTTGGCATTGGTCATTGTTTCCTGTGTCGTAAAGGTCTTCGAAGCAACAATAAATAAGGTTGTCTCCGGATTTACAGCTTTCAAGGTTTCGGCAATGTGCGTACCATCAACATTCGAAACAAAATGCAGGCTGATATTTTCTTTTTTGTAAGGCTTTAACGCTTCAGTGACCATCAACGGGCCAAGATCTGAACCACCGATCCCGATGTTCACAATGTCGGTAATCGCTTTACCGCTGTAACCTTTCCATGCTCCCGAAATAATACTTTCGGAGAAAGCTTTCATTTGGTCAAGCACTTCGTTTACTTCAGGCATCACATCTTTGCCATCAACTAAAATCGGTGTGTTGCTGCGGTTACGCAAAGCAACGTGAAGTACCGAACGATTTTCAGTTTGATTAATCTTTTCTCCTGAAAATTCGCTATCGATAGCTGATTTTAAACCACACTCTTCAGCGAGTTGCACTAAAAGTGTCCGAACTTTATCGTCGACAATATTTTTTGAAAAATCGAGTAAAATATCTTCAAATTGCAGGGAATACTTTTCAAATCGTTTTTCGTCTTTTGCAAAAAGATCTTTGATTTGTGTACCATTAAACTCGGCAAAATAGGCTTCCAATGCTTCCCAGGCTTTTGTGGAAGTTGGATTAACAGTTGGCAACATAGTATTTAATTTTATTTATTAATTGGTTTGTTTAATTCAAATCGAAACCCGTTGTACAGGTATTCATGCAAACAAAGATATAATAGATTGTAAATTTAGGCCCATTCAAGGGCTTCTAAATCGAATTGTAAACGGCAGATTTAACCATCCGTCCTTTTGTGGACAATCAAATTTTGACTTCAAAGATCAGTCACCTTCATAGCCTGTCCCGAATTCGTTTCAGGAGGATTTAGGGGTCAGTAGCTTGGGGAGACTTATAAATTGATAGTTAAGAAAAACTCTTCAGCCTTTTTAGACAGCCTCAATAACATCTCCTCACTTTCATAATCCGTGTCCGGAGAACCCGGATGCGGTCCTATACTTCCTATAGTCCTTAACCGGAAAGGCCGGTTGCCACCTTATGCTTCCATAAACCATCAACAGCAAAACCGGTTTGCTGGATTATGCTTTCATAATCCGTGTCCGGAGAACCCGGATGTGGTCTTATCCTTCTATAGCCCTTAACCGGAAAGGCCGGGATGCCACCTTATGCTTCCATAAACCATCAACAACAAAGCGGCTGCGACGGATTCTATCCGCCGATTAAACCTGTTTAGCAACCGCGTCACCCAGTCCTGAGATGATATTGAGGCTGTATAAAAAGTCGACCTGAAGAAAACCAGACTTACAAATCGAAAAGCTCGTGTTGACTTTGCCCTCAAAAGCTTCGCAAAAGGGGCAGCAGCCTGGACTTACAATTTGATAGTTCAGAGAAAACTCTTCAGACTTTTTAGACAGCCTCTACCTACAAGGTAAGTGGTATTACCTGAGTTCGATTATGACTATCTGTGGATAAATTGTAGAATCAAACTCAGGTTATTATCTTATTTCACTTCAAACTTCGTTTCTGCGGCCTTTAACCAATTGGCCGAGAATTTCACGTTCACTTCACCCGGATTTTCCCCTGCCCGAATATAGGCAATCAAACGTCCGTGGAATACCCGCTGTTTGTTGTCGGTATAGTCGCCCATATCTTCGTTATTGCTGGCCTCTAAACCCAACAATTTGGCATCACCCAAAATCTGACAGGTAACATCATCGTCCGACAACATGACCGGCACACCATTCTGGTCAACCACCTGGATGGCAATCTGTGCAACACCATTTTTAGCAACCGAAGTTTCTTCCTCGATTAATTTGATTGCATAAGGACGCCCTGAAGATTGAATCATATCGCTGCTCACTTGCTTTCCATCAGCATCCAGACCAATAACCTCGAGCTTACCATCCTGGTAAGGAATATCCCAATAGATGATTCCTGTTTGGTCGTCGTAAGGCTTCTTCTCGCCTACCACTTTACCATTCAGCTGCAATTCAGCCTGCGCGGCATTCGTGTAGCAGACTACGCGTATCAACTCGCCTTGCTGGTAGTTCCAGATTGGCCAGGCATCCATCGAAGGCACTTTCTCTTCGTAATCGCCACTGGCATTTTCAGCATCCAGCTGCGACCAAACATCTTTCATCTGGCTCTTGCTACCATGCCCCGGCGTTGGATAGGTTCCCAGGTATGCCATAGGTTGATCCGACCACAACGACTGGCGATAGTAACCACGAGGTTTAATGAAGCCTCCAAAGTCGAGCAACCCGGAATAAAATCCACGAGACGGCCAGCGTCCGGATTCTCCCAGGTAATCGATTCCTGTCCACAAAAATTGACCAAACACAAAATCACGGGATGTCACCGCTTTCCATGCTGCCAAATCATGACGGTTTTCGCTTCCGAACAACACGCGGTTCGGGTATTTGGCATGATCATGATCGTACAAACTCTCGGTATAATTATAACCGGTAATATCCAACGCAAAAGGATAGCCCGTTTGGTTTGACATGGCCACACCTGCTAAACCAGCCGTGGTGGGGCGCGACTGATCGAATTGTTTCACCACCTTAACCAGGCGCTCTGCAATAACTCCAAGTTGCTTGGCATCAGGCGCATCTTTTTTATATCCACCAAAAATTGGCTGGGTGAAGCCTGTTGCAGCTCCACCATCCAACACCGGGTGTGAATAGGGATCGTTCGGGTAATCTACTTCGTTACCAATACTCCATGCGAAAATGGAAAGATGGTTGCGGTCGCGCTTAACCTGGTCTCCCAGGTCCCGTTCTCCCCATTTGTCAAAAAAGTCATACGTTCCCTCGAAACCCGGTGTGCCAACATTCCAGCCTTCAATCCACTTGCGTTTCGGATATTCCCACTCATCAAACGCTTCATCTAAAACAAGCAATCCAAGCTCATCGCACAAATCATATAAATCCGAAGCCTGCGGATTATGACTGGTCCGGATGGCGTTCACGCCAATTTCTTTCAATGTCAACAGTCTTCTCTTCCACACTTCACGAGGGACAGCCGATCCCAGTACACCGGCATCGTGATGCAAACAAACGCCTTTCACTTTCATCGACACACCATTCAGCGCAAAACCTTTATTCGGATCGAAGGTGAAATGGCGAAAACCAGTTGTTGTTGTCGTTTCGTCGATTAAATTCTTTCCACTATAAACTGAAGTTTTTAGGGTGTATAAATTTGGAGTATCGAGCGACCAGAGTTCCGGATTAGTCACTTTGAGTTCCGATTGAGTTTTGCCCGCCTGTCCGGCATCAACCTTCAATTTACCGGATGACTTGGCAACCAGCTTGCCTGCTTCGTCAAACAGTTCGTTTTTCACGGTTAACGCAGATGATGCTGCAGAACCGTTTTCAACATTCACTTCAACCTGCAACTGGTAACCTTTCTGCAATTGTTCGGGGTAAGCATAAACGCCCCATTCAGCAATATGAACCGGGTTGGCATACACAACCCAAACGTCGCGGTAAATACCCGATCCGGTGTACCAGCGCGAATCCGCCGACTGGCTGTGATCTACGCGAACAGCAATCACATTCTCCTCTCCAAACTTAATGTACGGCGTAGCATCGTACATAAAGGAGATGTACCCGTTTGGTCGCTTGCCCAACGACACACCGTTTACAAACACCTCACTTCTATTGTAAACGCCCCCGAAATACAGGTATACTTTTTCACCTTTCTTATCGGCTGGCACCTCCAGGTGCTTGCGATACCAACCAATACCACCGGGCAAATAACCGGTAGAACTTGCCAATGTCGGACTTAACTGCCCTTTCACACTCCAGTCGTGTGGAAGATCAATAGTTTGCCAACGGCTGTCGTCCAAATCAGCTTGCTGACCGTTTTCGACATCCTTCAGCACAAATTTCCAATCTTTATTTGTGAGCATCGCCTCGCCAAAGCCGGGTTGAGCATGCAATGAGCCTAAACTAAGCAGGCAAAGCAAAAGCGGGAATATTAATTTCAGCTTCATATCTTTTCGTCTATTGTTTTAATTATTCAACAGGTGCAATTCCTTTTACAGTAGGCGTTACCTGTTTAATTGTACCGTCCGCATTAAATTCCATTTTGTCGATGCAAACCTCACGGTGGTAGCCGGGACCATCACTTAAATGGTTAGCATTAATACGGTGATATACAATATACCACTCATCTTTACCCGGAACCTTCACCACGGAATGATGCCCTGTACCGTAAATTCCATGAGCTGCATCCTGAATAAGTACAATTGGGTTTTCAGCCACCTTAATTGGTCCCATAGGTGATTTGGAGGTACCGTAAGCCACATGATAGTTTGCGGAACCGGTATCATCAACAGACCACATAAAATAGTAGGTACCGTCGCGATAAATCACATACACACCTTCGCGGAAAGCAAAATCGGCATTGGTTCCTCCCTTCGGTGTTAAAACCTTGATCGTTCCAGGTTTTACTGAAATCATATCGCCGTTCAACTCCGCGGCTGCCAGGTAACCATTTCCCCAGTAAATGTAGGATTTGCCGGAAACCGGATCGATAAAGGCACAAGGATCAATTTGCTGTCCCCAGCCTACAGGAGATTCCTTAATCATAGGCTCTTCTTGAGCGACAAACGGGCCGGTGGGATTGTCGGCTACTGCCACACCAATTTGCTTTCCACCACCGGCAACATAGTTTCCGCTAAAATAAAAGTAGTACTTATAATCGTCACCTACTTTCTTTTCGACAATGGTAGGAGCCCATGCGCTGCCATCAGCCCATGGCACATCCCCTGCTTTCATATCCAGTATCTTACCTTCATCCTTCCAATTCACTAAGTCATCGGATGAAAACACTTTGAAGTAATAACCTGACCACCCAGTAAACCCGTCAGAGGTTGGATAGATGTAGTATTTCCCCGTTTTTTGTGAATATAACACTTGCGGATCAGCATAAAAACCAACCAAAGCCGGGTTATGATCTTCCGATGCTGTAACCGAATAAGTTACCGGTTCCTGTCCGACAATGGTAAACGTATATTCAATGGGGCCTTTAGAGAAATCCTGAGGTCCCTGCGGAGCAAGGCTGATGCCTCTCCATGCTGTAATCATCGGATCGAAAGTGCTTAAATCTGTTCCTACTTTTACAGGTAGATGAATGGTCTTTTTCTCGCCGTTGATCACCACATTGTTCTTTTTCAACTGATCAGAAGTGGCCTTAATAAACAAATCGTCAGCTTTAGC
Source organism: Mangrovibacterium sp. (assembly GCF_059905295.1). NCBI lineage: Bacteria > Pseudomonadati > Bacteroidota > Bacteroidia > Marinilabiliales > Prolixibacteraceae > Mangrovibacterium > Mangrovibacterium sp. Next base: position 15,772 of record NZ_JBZQJF010000032.1, on the reverse strand, counting down.
ATAAGTAGTCATTAAACGATTGTATTCGTCCGAGGTAATTGGCAAAACCGTACCGTGACGCGGATGAAAGTTCATTGAGATTTCTTGGTCAATCACCGTGAAGTGTTGCAGGTCGGAACTCTTGGTAAACTGGTAGCGACCGCTGGTGTACATGTCGTACATCAGAATATAGTCGTTCGAATTATTCAGTTTGAAAATACCACTTCCCTCAACCGGCACAGTTTGGCTGTCCACTCGTTTGTCGCTTACCAGCTGGTAGCCTTCCGTCAGCTTGTCGGAAATGGCCAGTTTGATTCCGGGGTCGCCATCTTCAGCTTTATGAAACAGGTAATATTTACCATTAAAGGGAATAATATCAGCATCAATACATGCTTTCGTATGGCTATCCGCCGGTGGGAAATACAATTGTTTCGGAGCAGATTCCAAGCCGGTAAAATCTTTATTCGCATAGGCATAATAAATGATGTCAGGGTGGGCACCTTTCTCTTTCATCGAGAAATAAACCATGTATTTACCGGTAGCTTCATCGTAGATTGTTTGAGGGGCCCAAACCCGGTCCACATCAGCAAATTCATCCGGGTAGGTTTCGGGGATATTGATCACTGATGTCTCCCAATGAACCAGGTCAGTCGATTTCATCAGGATCATCGCGTAATTATTCCAACCTTGCTCGGGCACATACAAATCGGTGGCTACCATGTAAAAAGTTTTGCCATCGGCACCGCGCAGAATATGCGGATCTCGTACACCACCGGAAGTACTGATTTTCTTTGAATCCAGTACCGGCTGATTGTCATTTAGCGCCCGGTAATTGTAGCCATCGGTACTGACAGCATAGCGGATTGCTTCTTCACCCGGACCATTCCCGGTAAAGTACACAAACAGGTAAGCATCCGTTTTCGGAGGCTCATTTTTGCACGAAACAAGCGAAAAGAGGCTACCAACGACCAGCAGACAGGTCGCTAATTTCGTTATCATTTTAATTTTTGTGTGATTCATTGTTTTGTGTGTATATTGATTTCGGTCTATTAAACTTCGTTATTTTGATACAGGTGAAATGCGATACAATCCGGCCCCATGATAATTGATCGTTGGGGCAAATTCATTGCCAGAATAAGTACCCAAGTCCTTATGCGCCCAAAGGTCGCGAATGTTACATGCTCCGGTAAATCCGAGTTCTTCCAGATTGACAGGAATGGCAACTGCATCAACCTCTCCGGCAGTCGGATCTTCCGTTGATATCATAAACTCTACGGTGGCTCCACCTTGCTGGCGCGTTCCTCCCTGATCCAGTCCTGCAAAAGCTTTAAATCGTACTGTATTCTCCGGAATTTTATATTTGATGATGGATTGTGAATGAGTTCCGATTCCTTTTTCATAATTAGTGCCCTTCACATTGAGAGGACTCCCGGAGATGCTTTTATTCAGAGCTACCTCACCCCATCCTGCCGAAGCGGATTCCCAATTCAGACTCGTCAAACTAATCGAATCGCCGTTATCCAGGTAGATTGTTGGGTTAATCCAGTCGGCATGGTCACAGGCATGACCGTCGCCGCTATCGTTGACTATCAGATATAACTGATTACTTCCTTTCGGAAGATCAATATCAATTCTTTCACCATATCCATCGGTCAGGCGCGATACGGTACCACTTCGGTACAACAAATCTTTTGTTGTAATAAAACCATCGCCGGCACTATTGAACACAGCCACAAACTTATCGCCGGTCTTCGGATCATCGGCCGCCCAACCGATCAGGTCATTCTTGTTAAACCACTGCTTATTATTAACAGAATGGGCATGTACATCGAGCACTTCGCTGTTGGTTAACAACGAGTTTGTAAATTCATCGTTATCCGGCATGTTCCCGCCAAACATCAATGGCGACTTAAACATGGTCCAAAGCGTCATTAGGGTATATTGTTCATCCTTGGTAAACCTGGTGTATCGGTTTGTGGCTCGTTCCCCACGAATAAATTTCCCCATGGGAAGCATATCGGCATCAGGCCAGGCACCAGGTTGAATGTAAGGTGCCCACTCGGCACACTTTTCGAATGAATAGTTGAGTTGTGTCCAGTTATCCCAAAAATCATCAATAGTACGCCACATATTCGCATGAGCAGCTGCATGTTCATGTTCATCAAGCGGGGTAGCTCCCGGCGACATACTGAATACAATCGGTCTCCCAGTTTGATCAATGGCTTTGCGAATCATTTCAATTTCATCCGCATGATAAGGACGGGACAAATCATCAACCTTGACGAAATCCAATCCCCACGAAGCATACAAATCGAAAATGGAATTGTAATATTCCTGAGCACCAGGCTTGCCGGCAACAATCGTGTAATTATCCTGCAGCCAGGTACATTCGGAGTCGGTAGAGTAAATATCGGCAGCTGTTTTGTCGGTTCCTTTAATCGGAAGTTTATTAAAAACAGCTTCCTTCGGCACTCCCCGCATAATATGAATTCCAAACTTTAAACCCAGACTATGAATATAATCAGCCAGGGGCTTAAAGCCGGCGCCATTGGCTGCCGATGGGAAACGCGTTGGCGAGGGCATGTAACGACCGTAATCATCCAAAATAAAAGTTGAATTGTCGTAAGCATTGTAGTGACCCGTTGTCTGGTTATCAACATACCAGCGAATATCCACCACAATATATTCCCAACCGAAATCCTTCAGGTTGGCTGCCATATAATCTGCATTTGCTTTCACCTCGTCCTCAACTACCGAGGGGCCAAAACAGTCCCAACTGTTCCATCCCATAGGAGGGGTTAATGCCCATTGATGAAAGGAACTTTCACCCTTCCTTTTTGTGTTACACGATTCGAGGCTTGTCAATAAGAACAATAAGATGAAACCAGTACTAAATATCCTTGTCATGATTTGATTCTTTCAGAATAAGTTGATTTTTGATAGACTAATAACCGAATGACGCATTTTTGCGCTATTTCCCTCAAAAATCAGTCTTTGTGATAATTAATGTTTTACGATTATTTTCTTTGTGATTGTCCCTTCAACTGTTGTTAATTGGAGCAAGTAAACACCGGTAGCCATACCCGATACATCCAAATCGGTATTACCGCTCGATTTGATGTCGATATTTGTCACCACCGCCCCATTCATATTAAGAAGTTGTAAGGTAGAATAATCACGCTTACTAAACTCTCTGTAATTAACATGCAAAATGTCATTAGCAGGATTCGGCCATACCGACAGATCACTCTCTTCCAGGACCATATCAAATACATCGGTTGTCAAGTCGTTGTACAGACCGGAAACTTCTGTCCCGGACAACTGATAGTTATAGATTCTAAAATCATCGATCACCCCTTCGAACAGACTTCTGGTTGACTGATTCATACCGATATCGTTCATCCAAAGATTTAGGTCTGAAGGATTGACTGTCATTGTTGCCGATTCGGCAACCAATTGACCATCTACATAAATAAATGCACCATTGTCTCCAAGCGTTACGACTAAATGCGCCCACTTGTTTACGGGTAAGGAAGTGGCTGTTAAAGTCTGCTCTACCCCGTCGACCTTGATACCGAGTTGCATTTGTCCGCCAACAGAAGGAGATAAATAAATCATATCACCTTTCGCTGACGCAAAACTGAATAAGTGCTGTCCCACATTAAAACCAGCCCAGTTCACCCAAGCCACAATTGAAATTGCCTGATGATTGGCAATATCTTCGGGGAGCTGAACAAAATCGCTTGAGCCATTTAATGATAAGGCTCCCGATCCTTGTTTCCCCTGCACAAACGTTCCACCTTTGGCGGCACCATGATTTAAATTTACAGTACTATCCCGAACATCCTGGTTGTCAAACGTCAGGTATTCAACCAAATCATTTTCACCGGTCGATGCAGCGGACACTTCCTGTGAATAGCCGGAACGGTTAAGGGCTTTATCGACCGCCCTGATTTTGTAGAAGTACAAAACACCATCTGTTGTTGTATTATCAACACAGGAAGTAGCGTTGACATTTCGAGCAATCGTATTGTATTCGCCACCAGAGGAATTGGCACGTAAAATATCATAACCAGCCACATCTGTATCCGGACTGGCTGTCCAGCTAAGTTTAACAGAGCTAGCATTTCCCGTAGCTGTTAAATTCGTTGGAGCAGCAGGAGCCGTAAACTCAACGGTAGCATCAACCGGCAAAAAACGCCAAAGCAGGTTGTCATTACTATTTTTTTCCCGTTGGACGATATTGTTGTCCGAAGATCCTTCCATGCACAAAGCACTATGACGGCTTCGAATATAAAACCAACCATCACCAGCATATTCCAGGTACCACTGTTGATTGGCTCCTTTCGTATCGTCCCAGGTAGCAATATTCCCGCCATCATCCAGAGTCCAATTATAAATGTCAGGTGATTTACCGCTGTTCACTGCAGTCATGGAGTAGTAGCTGAAGTCGCCCCCAATTCGGGAATCGACCGATGATACATTCCACTGCTGGTAGGTCGCCCCCGAGTAGGTTCCTTGCTGAAAATTGGCACCGGCCTGTGTTGAACCACCTGCTACTTCCGCCACCATGCCGCTGGCTTTATTCACCAGGATATACCGGCCATTAATAGCTGGTTGCACATCCTCGCCCCATGAGATGTTAATAACACGCTCAGCATTGGTCTGTCCATTTTGATATCCGGTTCCTCCGGGCATCACCACTGTAAATTGACGACGCGGACCTTGACCATCGTAGTAAACATCTTTGTCTTGTGAAACAAAAGAATAAGTTGTGGTTACAGCTTGCCTTTCCGAGGTACCGGCAAAAGCTTGCACTTTCCCGTCGGGAGCACGATAAACCGATGCTGCAGTCCAGTTAGGGCGGTCTTCGGCATAGCCTAGTCGCGCGCCTCCAGTTCTGCTGGCTTTACAAAACTCACCACGGGCATATTCAGCCCAGCCCCACCAGATACCGGTTTGCATACCATACTCAACACCCACCATTGCTTCCATAACGTTATGTAGCTCATCTGCTGTTGCGTGGTCACCGTTTGCCCTCACCGCCTGGAAGAACGCAGCATAATGGTCAAAATCTCCTGCTAGCTGGTGCGTGTTTCCCTCGTCTAATCCGGCAGGATCCAAATAGTTGTACCATTCCAATGCAACATCGTCATTCAGCGTATTACCACCGGAGATACGAATATTGTCGAAGTTGGAATTTTTCTTCAACTCAAGAATGATATCATAAAAATTATCAATCGTTCCCTGACCTGTGACCGAATAGTCGGGTTCATTGAATGGCGAAACTGTAATTACTGTTCGGCCAGCTGCGACGTGCATCGCTCTGGTTATATCGAGGAGCTCAGCCCAGTTCTTCGCTTGATCGGGATTTGAGGGAGAAAACATAGCAGCGATTGACGGGTGATCTGAGTTCAACACCACTTGAGTTTTCGGATCAAGCCAAGTATTTATAATATTTATCCGCTTGTTAGTATTGGTGAGCGCATCCCCTGTCAATGCCCCATTAACGATCGAATCTGTTGGCATAAATGAAGAGCGCACCACATCAACAATGTCTTTCCCCATAAACCTGCTCCCTCGAATAATATTGGCCTCATCGAGCCAGGCCAGGTCCAAACCCCAGATTATAGGTTTTTCCTCTCCCTGATCCGACAAACTATAGGTTACCGTGCGGTCCGGCACAGATTGCACAGCCAGGTTATCGCTTGTGCTTGCTGTTTGAGCATTGGAATAGCTAATTCCGATGCCCAATGAAAGAATAGTCAGAAATAAAACTCTTTTAATCATAGCTAGTTTCAATTAATTATTTTGCCAGTTAGTTAGGATCGGATCATCGTGATCCTTTTTTTCGTTACCAAAAATACCATGTACAGAGCATCCGGATAGTAACAGCTTCGTCAAATACAGGTAACAGAATCGTCAGATTGCGTTTTATCACATCGATAAGAGCTAAACAGTCTAACCACTAAACCTGGAGACACCCTGCCAGCCCAATTTGAGCCTGTATAAGACAAAACATTCATGATTCGGAGGAAATCTTCAACAGGAATGAAAGTGGAGGAAAACAAGAGAAGGCCGGGCATGGATTACCGACGCGTACGACCGCAACCGGGTTCTCTTTTGACGGTTCACCGATGCGTAGGGTGGCAAACCTGTTTACCGGGATAGGATTACGCCGGCGTGAAGTAGCAAACCGGTTCTCCGGTTGTAGTTTACCGACGCGTACGACCGCAACCGGGTTCTCTTTTTGACGGTTCACCGATGCGTAGAGTGGCAAACCGGAATAAGGAGGGGAGTAAAAACAAAAAACAGACATGATTCACGGGAATCTCCAACAGGGATGAAAGTGGAGGAAAACAAGAGAAGGCAGTTGAAAGCAGTTGGAAACAATTGAAGACAATCGAATGGAGACTTTCACAGAAAAAACACTCATGATTCCGGGGAATCACCAACAGGAATGAAAGTGGAAAGGTTTCCTTGCATTAGGTTGTCATTGTTATCTGAAGTTGTCAGGTTATCTTGGAACTTGGAACTTGAAACTTGAAACTCAGAAGGAACTTTCACAGAAAAAGGAGGCTTTCTTCAATAAACTTGAAGATAAGCCTCCATGAAACAGCTATTCCTAACTAGCAAATTGTTTTTCTCTTTAAACGAACCTCTCTCTGATTCGTCAACTACCTAAAGAATTTGTTATAGCCTTTTTACTCAACTGCTTTAATCGAAATAGAAGCTTCATTTAATTCTGTAGAACTAGCCTGCAATATCAGTGATCCGCTTTTATGCGTGCTCTTAATCACAACAAGTGCGCGTCCTTTCCAAACAGTACAACAGTCATTCACATAGGGCTCTACTTCTTTCATATTACCATCGCCAACACCAGCAATCGTTCCTTCTCCGGCAAGTGTGAATTGAATCTTATTTTCAGCATTGGGGACAATGTTCCCTTCTGCATCTGTAACTTCAACTGTTACATACGACAAATCCTGCCCGTTGGCTTTAATCTGTGCCCGGTCGGCTGTTAATCGGATTTGGCTTGCTTTTCCGGCTGTTTTAAGGATCCTTGTTTCCATCTCTTTATCACCATCAACACCCACTGCCTTTAATACCCCGGGAGTATATGGCACGTTAAAAGTCGCTTTGAATTCCTGCTCCAAGCCAGTTTGTTCTTCACCAATCAGCTTATCATTCAAATACAAACGTACTTTCGGATATTTCGAATAAACCTCAACTTGTATTACCTTCCCTTCGTAACCCGGCCAGTTCCAGCTTTCCCAGGTTGGCCACACAGCCCACATCGTTGTCTTGATTGACCCGTTATCCGGATTGGGCTCGCGCACCGCCAGGTATAGTTTCTCGGTATCGTTCCACAACAAATTACGGTAATGGGAAATCGGTTTTCGCCAGCCGGTCAGATCAATATCGCCGCAATAAGCACCATGCCAGGGATAGAAATCCTGCTCCCAATGCTGACCCTCTGGCTCTCCGGGATAGTAATAACGACCAATGCTTGATTCGCCCAAATAGTCCATTGCCGTCCACACAAAATCACCGATGATATAGTTATGATTCTGCACCATCTTCCAATTATAGAACGCATCTTTCGGGTACGATTCTGTTTGAACAATAATCCGGGAAGGCACGCGCTCATGATCAGATTCAGCCTCCTGCATCATGTAATTATAGCCACAAATATCGTGTTCAGCCATTAGCGGGTCAAAGATCTCCCAGCCCTGATTCCAGGATGTCATGGCTGAGGTTACCGGTCGTGTTGGATCCAGTTCTCGAATGTAGCTATTCAGCATATGAGCTGTTTCAACCGCTTCCGGTTTGGTACGCTCAATGATTTCGTTACCGCTACTCCACATGATAATCGAGGGATGATTACGATCTCTCAAAACCATCGCCTCAATATCGCTCTTCCAGCATTGGTCAAATATACTGGCATAATCGTATGGTGTTTTTTGCTCTTTCCAACCGTCGAATGACTCATCAATAACCAAAAGTCCAAGACGGTCACAGGCAGACAAGAAAGCTGGTGACGGCGGGTTATGCGAAGTTCTCACAGCATTGAAACCGGCAGATTTCAACAACTCCACTTTTCGCTCTTCGGCCCGGTCATAGGCCGCTGCTCCTAAAACTCCATTGTCGTGATGAACACAGCCCCCATTTAGTTGGATGCTCTCACCATTCAACTTAAATCCGTCTTCCGCAGAATAACTTATTGACCGTATACCAAAGTTGTTTACTACTTCATCAATGACCTGATTCTCTTGTTTAATAACCGATTGCGCTGTATACAAATGGGGATGCCGGGGACTCCAAAGTAATGGATTATCTACATGAATGGTTTGAGTTACTTCTTGTTCAGAGTTCGAATCAATCTCGATATGGATCGAAGCCTTTCCTACTGTCTGCTGCCCCTGATTTGAAACAGCCGTAATCAGTTCAACATGTTTTTTGTGGCCGGTTTCATTTTTAATTCGTGTTTTCAGCTCAATCGTTGCACTGTCTTTATTGACTTCCGGCGTTGCAATGGCGATCCCCCAATTAGCAACATGAATAGGATCCGTAACTTTTATCCAAACATGCCGGTAAATTCCGGAGCCACTGTACCAACGACAGTTCTTTTGTTGAGAATTATCGACCCGAACGGCTATCAAATTTTCTTTTCCATATTCGACGTAGGGCGTTAGATCAAAGAAAAATGAAGTGTAACCATAAGGATGCACCCCTAATGACTGTCCATTGATGAATACTTCGGCGTTCATATAAACACCCTCAAAGTAGATCCCTATTTTGCGGTTCTTCCATTCAATTGGCACATCAAAAGTTTTACGGTACCAACCAATACCAGCAGGGAAATAACCACCATCGTTGCCAGTCGGGTTATGTCGGGATATTTGCCCCTCAATACTCCAATCGTGTGGTAAATCAAGCTTTCGCCAGCTGGTATCAACATAACTTACGGCGCTGGCATCCGGATAATCTCCTAAGGCAAATTTCCAGTTATAATCAAAATTTTGCTTTCGTTCGAGCTTCTCTCCATTATTTTCCTGAACCGAGAAACACCCAGTCACAAGCAGCGAGAGAAATAGAACAAAAGTTGAAAGCTTTACAAGTCTTTTCATAATGGTTTCAATTAGGTCAATTCGTTAACTTTTCATTTTCCTTATCCGTTAAAAGGCAGGAAAAATTTTAGCACTACAAACTTATTTTAAGCCGGGCAAAGCATCTACTATAAATCAATCACAGGGCGTATACAAATTCGTCAGATACGATTTTTTGGCCAGATATTACTATGTTTGTAGAGAGAACCTGTATGCTATGAAATCTTTTTGGTTGTGTATTTTCCTGTCGCTTAGCCTGGGCGTGCAAGCCCAGTTTCAACAAATTAAAAAAATTGGTATTGAGGATGGTTTATCTAATAGTTTTATCATGGGAATTACCCAGGATAAGAACGGATTTTTGTGGTTTTCAACAGAATCCGGCTTAAACCGATTTGACGGCGAAAGTTTCAGAATATATAAAAAAGCAAACGCGAATTCTCCAAATTCGGTCAGTGCAAACGAGCAAAATGTCGTGTATGCCGATCGATATGAGAATAAGATTTGGTTGGCAACCCAGCGAGAAGGGCTAAATTCTTTCGATTGCGAAACCGAACAATTCAAATATTACCGTAATGATCCCAATGATGACAGTAGCCTGCCGACCAACGACGTTACCAACATTGTCAATTCGCGGGATAGTAATTTATGGGTTACCACTTATCACAACGGATTCGCCTATTTTAATAAAAAGACGGAGAAATTCACGCGCTTCAATCAAGCCACTCTCCCAAGCCTGGCCAGCAACACCATTTGGTGCATCAAAGAAGCGGAAGACGGCACAATCTACCTCGGCCATGAAAATGCGGGTTTTAGCATTTATGACCCCAAAACCGGAACCACCAAGAATTTCCGGAACGACCCCAATGATCCAAACAGCCTACCCGATAACAAAGTAAATACGATATTAATTGATAAAGATTCCAATATATGGTTAGGGACCAGTAACGGCTTGGCTTTATTCAACAAGCAGTCCGAAAAATTCACGGTATTTCGCCATACCCCCGGAGATTCAAACTCCTTGGTTGGCAATTTTGTTTTCAGCATTATTCAACGAAAAAACGGACAATTGTGGATTGGAACGGAAAATGGTGGCATAAGTATACTGAACACCACCAGGTACGCCCAGCTAGCCCCACAGGAAACAAAGTTCATCAACATTCGCTCGGGATTTGATGTCTTTTCTTTATCGAACCAAACGGTTCATTGCATCTACGAAGATCAGTTTGAAAATGTCTGGATCGGCACTTATGGCGGTGGAGTCAACTTTATCAGTCACCAGCCCTCCTTATTTAACACCTGGACCTATTATCCAAATCCGGAAGTCACAAACAGATTATCCAACAAAGTAGCCTGCGGTATTTGTAGCGATGAGAAAGGTCGCATTTGGGTGGGAACCGATGGCGGAGGAATTGATGTATTTGAAAACGCCAAAAAAATCAGGTCCTTAAACAAGTCTAATTCGGGACTGACAGACAATGCTGTTCTTGCAGCGTTCCGTGATTCACGTAACAATCTCTGGTTTGGAACCTGGGCCGGAGGTGTATCAATCCGAAGAAGCAATTCATCAAAAGTTGAAGCTTTTCCAATTGAAAACATTGGCGATGTCCGGTGTTTCTCAGAAGACACCCAAGGGCGAATTTGGATTGGCAGTTCAAACCGTCTTTTTCAATACAATCCGAAAACAAAAAAAATCACCGCCTTCACTGCACAGAACTCAGGATTAAATGGTGATTTCGTCAGAAGTATATGTACAACGAAGAACGGACAGGTCTGGATCGGTTATTTTGGTGCAGGTATCTCTGTTTATAACGACCAGCTGGAATTGCTTCACAGTTTTAACACGGGAAATGGCTTGTCGTCCAACACGATCGATGCAATTTACTACGATCAGTCCAATAATGTTTGGGCAGGCTCCGGAGAGGGGTTAATCCATTTCGATACGGAGGATCCCACAAATTTTACGGTTTATAACGACAATAGTCAAATCGCTGACACCCACATTCGGGCCATTACAGAAGATTCTTCCGGTAAGCTTTGGTGCAGCACAACAAATGGCATCGTTTGTTACGATCAACAAAAGAAGCAATTTTACAACTACCTTCATCAACATTACGACGGGATTCCAATCGGAGCCTTTATGTCAGGATCTGTCCTGAATTACAAAAACGAATGGATTATGTTTGGATCCCAAAACGGACTGTGCTTTTTTGATCCTAAACGACTACCGTCCCACTTAACGTTACCTCCGATTGTCTTAACCGACTTTAAAGTATACAACAAAAAACTGGAACGAACTGATCAGGAGAGTTCGATCCCGGTAACACACAATATTAAACTATCGTACGAACAGAACACCTTTACGATCTCATTCAATGTACTAGACTATGTCCTCACGGACCTTGTAGAATACAGCTATCAATTGGAAGGACTCGAAGATCGTTGGTACAACGCAAACGATAGGCATTCTGTAACTTTTCGAAACATTCCTTACGGAAGTTACCATTTCAGAATCAAGTCTCGCATCAGGAATCAGGAAGGATCCGATACGGTTTCTTCATGGAATATCTACATTCATCCCCCTTTTTGGCTGAGTTGGTGGGCAAAAACAATCTATGTACTCCTCATTGTCCTAATTGTCTGGCTTATTCTGCGTTTTTATAAACACCGGCTGGAATTAGAGAATTCACTAATCCTTGAAAAAAATAATCACCAGAAAGATCAGGAACTTCACACAGAAAGACTCCGGTTCTTCACGAACATTGCACACGAATTACGGACGCCTCTGACACTGATTTTAGGTCCGCTGGAAGATCTGATTACAGACGCAAATCTCGATAACCGACAAACGGGAAAACTAACGGCAATACAGAAAAGCACCAAACGCTTGTTGAATCTTATCAACCAGCTGATGGAATTCCGAAAAACCGAAACCCAAAACAAACAGTTAACGGTTTCGAAAGGAATGCTTGACCAATTGGTTCTCGAGATCGGACAAAAATACCAGGAACTGAATACGAATAAAAAGCTCCGCATCAGTATCGACATTGCAGAGGACGGCTACAATATGTACTTCGACCCGGAAGTCATCTCAATTATTCTGGACAATCTAATTTCGAACGCAAGGAAATACACCGAATCCGGTTTGATTAAAATAGCTCTTCGAAATTTTGAGGAAAACGGGAACAGTTTCACTGAAATCACAGTCGAAGACTCCGGCAATGGAATCCATCCGGAAGCCTTACCCCGAATTTTCGACCGTTATTTCCAGGATAAAAACAGTTTTCATCGCTCGGGTGGAACCGGAATTGGCTTAGCTTTGGTGAAAAACCTGGTTAGCCTGCACGAAGCCGAAATCAAGGTTGAAAGTGAACTTGGTCGCGGCACAACTTTCCATGTCATTTTATCCAAAGAAAACAAGTACCCCAATGCCTTGCACGAAACCCTAGACCAACGCCGAGAAATTGCAGAAGAGCAACCGCAAATAAAAGATATTGTCCCTGATGAAATATCAAGCGAGATGCAAGAACAGGCAGATGATTCGGAACTAAAATCGAAGCAAATTATCCTGGTCGTTGAAGATAACCCTGAAATAAACAGCTATATCGTTGAATCATTATCACCTTATTACCAGGTTATTTCAGCACTCAATGGTATCATCGGTCTGGAAAAAGCACAAAAGCATACCCCCGATCTCATTATTTCGGATGTTATGATGCCGGAAATGGATGGCTTCGAATTAGTCGGCAAGCTAAAAGAAGATGTCCGCACAAGTCACATCCCTATTATTTTACTGACTGCTAAAGACTCGCTCTCCGATAAGACAACAGGTTACGATCTGGGGGCTGAATCCTATATTACCAAACCATTTACAGCCAAACTGCTTCAAAGCCGGATTAAAAACCTGTTGGAGATCCGGAAAAAAATTGCAGAACAATTTAAAGAGTCGGTTGACAAATCGGCTTTCATGAATGAATCACTCAATAATTTAGATAAAGAATTCATCGAAGCAATCGCGAAAATCATCGAGGAAAATCTGGACTCGAGCGATCTGGATGTAGCTTTTCTGGCAGAACGAATGGCGATGAGCCATTCTTCGTTGTATCGAAAAGTAAAGGCGTTAACTGAACAGACCGTTAACGAATATATTCGGACAATCCGCATTCGGAAAGCAGAAGAATTCCTGATTACCGGACGTTATTCTATCTCAGAAGTTTCGTATATGATTGGGATGAGTAGCAGTAATTATTTCAGAAAATGCTTTAAAGACGAATTTGGTGTAACGCCGAGTGAATATGTAAAAAACATCACTTCAAAAGATTAATATTCTGTTCTGAAGCTTAATCTGGAGATCCGCTAAACAAGGACAGTTTGGCAAAGAAATCTTCAAACATGAGTCGAACATCCAGATCGTAATAAACTCTTATTTCCCGTCCGTTGGGATTATCGTTGAAATAGCCGGTGTCACTTACTCTTGGCGCCGGTTTCAGGGCATATTTGCTCGATGACGGGTCTGCTTCCCATGCCGACTGCAACGCTGTTAAAAGCACTAACGGACTATCACCCAAAGCATAGGCTTCACCCAACCCCTTATCAGCTCGTTTCATTAAATCCTCCAGACGACTAACTAAAAAATTTCCCGTTTCTCCCCGGCCTTTAACTTTGGATACAAGCTCGGCATAGCTTGTAAGAGCCTGGCGATAAGCATCGCGCGGCACCTGCCAAATCGGAATATTCGACTGGTTAAAGATGACCTGACAAGCTTTAGGGTCAATTCCGGTATTGTATTCCCATTTTTTTGTTGCCCCCGGAGGAGGAAATGCCAGACCATCATATTCGGTACCACCAATCCAAATCAAAATAATTTTTTCAGCAATTTTGGGCTCCATTAACCAAGCACTGGCAATATTTGTCAAGCCCGCGCCACAAACTACATAAAGCGGCTTTTGATTATCATCCCGCATGGCCTCCCGAATAATGGCTTTTGCCCCCTCTGACTCAACCGGCGTAAGCGTATCCGGCAGTTCTGAACTGGAACCATCAAACACGGTATATTGATCGTTTAAATGCATCGCTGACAACAACTCATTTGCCATTTTACTCGAATAAGTTGCATCTCCCGGATAACCATAAAATCCAACATCATAGTGTTTCGAACCGATAATTGCTTTCACATCCACCGTTGGTGATAACAGGTGGTGAGCCAACTGAAACAGCCCGTCGGGATCTCCGCCAAAATCATTATCAATAATCACCCGTGCTCTTTTATCAATAATAGAACTATAATCCGGGGTTTGAGCGAACGAAAAGCCCGTAAAAAACAAGGTACAGAACAGCAAGATTTCGATTTTTTTCATAGTAATTAGTTGTCGTTGGTAAAAGAACATCTAAGTTAATCAATCTAACAAAAATACCCCAAAAGTGAGAAGCCACTTTCGGGGTTGTTTCTGTCTAAACAAACTAACTAATCTCCGGTAATGAAACCACTTATACCGAAAATATCAAAGGAAAATTAACCGGAATTACTCCGATTTTATCTAAATTATTGAACCTGAAACGTATTTAATGAATGAGACTGAAGCGAAACATTCAGATATCGTTCGCCAAGCTTTACCGATACCTCTTTATTTGTGTCTGTAAAATTCCCCGCAAAAACGACATATTGACCTTCGGGATTTTTAACCACCATTAATGGCAATTTGTCATCGTTCCCGTTCTTAAAGGCCAGCACTTTACTTCCCGGTTTCAGAAAGTGGGTATATTGCTTGACGGCAAAATACTCGGGGGTGTAGGTTGCTGTTTTTGCTTTTGAGTCCACTCGAATCAGCGCATTTTGTTTCCACCCCCAACCACTGACACCATTATCAGCAAGGATCGCATTCCAAAAAGTGTATTCCTCACAACCATTTCCCAGGTAATGATTGATCAACTTGAAGGTATGCTCAGCTGCGCTCCAGTCGAACGAGCCCCATCCGCATTCGCTTTCGGTCTGTACATATTTGTAGTTCGGGTATTTTTCGCGAAGACGTGGCAGGATTTGCCCACCTTCCCACTGAAATCCAACGCCCTTAAAAGTTGCCGGCATACGCGGATCTGAAAGCACCTGGTCAATGACTTCGAAATGATTGGTATTAATTGTCCCAAAATACAAATCAACATCCGGATGTTTCTCTTTTAAAGTTGGTGCCAAATATTCAGCATTAAAGCGAATAATTCCTTCAGGCGTCCAGGCACATCCGGGATATGGGGTATAGCTCCAGGGCTCATTTTGAAACATAACCGTCTTAATAGGAATTCCTTCTTCAGCATATGCAGAAATGAACTTACAGAAGTAGTTCGCATAGGTCTGCAGATAACGAGGATCTTGAATTAAATAATCATTCACCGTCAGCTTTTTAGGAAATACATTTTCATATGTTTTTTCACTGTCCTCAAAAAGCAGGTAATCTTCTTTAGGGTCTAGCTGATTGTATTGACCATTACTCACCACTGAATAATAGTGATTAATTTTCATCCAGGAGGGTGGCGACCAAGGCGAAATCCAAAAGGTTAAATCCGGGTTCTTTTCCTGTGCTGCTTTAATAAAAGGAATCAGTGTTGTTTTATCACGATCGATGTTAAAATACTTCAACTGAAAATCGCCACTTACTTCGTCGCAACTATACCAATCGCGGGCATAATCGTTG
>NZ_JBZQJF010000031.1:0-3442 GCF_059905295.1 Mangrovibacterium sp. | reverse complement strand
CGATCAATACCATCAGTAGTACCAATCCACAGGTTATTTTCCGAATCTTCAATAATCGACATGATGAAGTCCGATCCGACCGAATTGACATCGCCATAACGATAATGGTAGAACGTATTCTTCTCCCGATCATATAAATTCAATCCACCGGCCAGGGTTCCGATCCACAAATTGCGACGCGAATCTTCAAAAATCTCCCAAACCCGGTTATCCGAGATCGTCGCCGGATTTTCCGGGTCGTGTTTGTGATGATGAAAAGTCTTTCCGTCGAAGCGATCCAGACCTCCAAAATACGAACCAATCCAAAGCTGGTCATTCCGATCGTAATAAAGGGCAACAATCACATCGCTCGTTAGGCTATTGGGATCTTTCGGGTTGTTACGATAGGTTTTAAAGGTATTTTCTTTCCGGTTAAAATAGATCAGCCCACCACCATTAGTCCCAATCCATAAATTTCCTTTTTTGTCCTCGGCAAAACAGTTTACATCGTCGTAGGGCAAGCTGTTCGGAACCGATGGCAAATACTTGTAGTGCTCAAACTGCACCAAGCCCGGGTGATAATAGCTAATTCCTTTCTTGTAAGTTCCAGCCCAGATAATCCCTTCATCGTCGCGATAAATACTGTTCACACTATTCTGGCAAAGACTGAAACGATCGTCGCGATTGTTTACCAGCGACAGGATCTGCCCCTTTCCTTTATCCACCACATTAATTCCGCCATGATCGGAAGCAATCCAGATCAACCCATTCTTTTCTTCCACAATCGACGAAACCAAATTCGAATTTAACCGAAAAAAAATTGCCTGAGCTGTGTAGTGGTTTAATCCGCCACCTTTAGCCTTAATTTGGAAGGCACCAAACGGTTGACCGGGGGCCCATACCCAAACATCATCATCGCTATCGATATAAATATTGCTGGAGGTATTTTCGCGGGGTGGTTCTTCGAAAAGCGAAAAAACCGAAAGTATTTTTTTAGATGCCGAATCGATTTGAAACACCCGAAAAAGCCGCGAAACGGCCCATGCCTGATTATTCGAATCGAAGGCCACCGCATCAATATAATCGTTGGCTTGCAAGCCTTGTTCGCCTGAAGGGATCTGTATCGAATCGCAAACACCTGTTTGATGGTCGTAGAAATAGAGGCTATTATTCGAGTTTACAAACCAAGTGCGTTTATCCCTGTCAAAAGTGATTTGCTTCAGGTTCGTCAACGGAATCTTCGAGTCCTTATAGTACGCAGGCAGGGACGAAAACAAGTCCTTATCGGGTTCAAAAATGAAAAAGTCATTGATCGACTTTAACCAAATACGCTGGTCGTAATCTTCAAATAAAAAATCGATCGAATTAAAAGGAATGCTCTTGGGATCGAAAGCATTGTGGGTGTATATTTTGAAGTTTGTTCCATCGAAGCGATTGAGTCCGCGACCGGTTCCAAACCACATAAAGCCGCGACTGTCTTTCAACATGGCTTTCACCAGGTTATTGGACAATCCATCATTAATCGACAATTGCATGAACTTGTACCGATTAATGTCAGCTTGCCCAATGGCAACACTAACCTGCAACAACAATACGGCTATAACAGAAAGTCGAATTCGATTAATCATTGGGTTTCTCTCAATTGGCTTTACCAAAGATAATAATTACGTACAAATAGATATCACCGGTCCTCTAATTGCTCACAGGGACTGTCAGACTCCTCAAGGACATTCAAATTGAACCGGGAAGCCACGTTTGGAACAAGCAATTACCACCCTGTTGACAACTGCAAATCCGGGATTAGCAACTGTATTTTCAGAATTGCCAACTGGAAACTCTGTACTGGCAACTGTCACTCCTGTATTAGCAACTGTGACTGCAGGGTAAGCTCTCGTTGGCTCTGGATTGACAACCGGGATTCCGGAGTAAGCTCTCGTTACCTCTGTACGAGCTCTCGTGAGCTCAGGGTTGACTCTCGTAAGTTCTGACCTGACCTTCGTGAGCTCAGACCAAGGTCTCGTAAATTCAGACCTGACTCTCGTTGGCTCTGGACTGGCTCTCGTGAGCTCCGGAGTCAGGCGTTTTTTCTATTGATGTTGAAGCCCTCCCGAAGCAAGTTCGGGACAAGTAATGGGCCAGGGATCTTGTGGCTCCTTCAATCCATCTATCCTTCTATCATTAGATCTGTCATTGGCAGGGATCATAAATGGGTAAAAAAAGGGAGACCAGCTCCCTTTTAAAAATGCACTATACACGCCAATCCATCACATTCCCTCACCAGAGAAGTTTATGTTTCGTCTAACAAACCAGCGATGAATTGAGAAACCAAGAATTAAAACTGAACGTCTATCGCTTTTCCATTGTAATCAATTTCTTTGGCATCCGCTGCAGGATCAAGGAATGGCACAGCCTTATCGTGCGAAACCACAATGACGCGGAACGTACGGTTAGCAACCATTCCCGGAAACTCGCCCTGCCGATCCTGAATGGTCAGCTTATGCTCCGCCTCGTTATAATCGAAGCGAATGGTACTGAAAGCACCCTTCTCGTAATTGTAGTTGGTATTCTCGTCTTCGTACAGCTCAAAAATGGCATCTTTACCGGTGTACACATACAAATCAATGGGTGCATCGGGTTTCTCTCCTGTATATTCAATCTCGGGTCCAACCGGAATGATCGATCCCTCACGCACAAAAACAGGAATACGTTCATAAGGCGCATCAACCGATTGCTTTTGTCCGCCGGCAACAAATTTACCGGTGTACAGGTTATACCACCCACTGTTGTTGGGGAAATACACATCGCGCTGACGATCCTGGTAACGGTAAACCGGGCAAATCATCAGAGATGATCCAAATAAATATTGGTCGTCGATATTCAAAACACGTTTATCACTTGCAAAATCCATCGCCAAACCACGCATAATGGTGTAATCGTGATGATAAACAGCCCCCGTCATACTGTAAATGTAAGGCATCAACCGATAGCGCAGTTTATCGTAGTACAACATCGATTGGTAGGCCGGATGATTTTCGGGTGCCAGGTTGTAAATCTCACGATAGGGGTACTGACCATGCACGCGGAACAAAGGCACGAATGCACCAAACTGGTACCAGCGGGTATTCAACTCACGCCACTCTTTCATATCCTCCGACCCTTCTTTGGCACGCTCAAATTTCTTTTGTACACTGAAACCACCAATATCCATGGTCCAGTACGGTAAGCCCGACATGGAGAAGTTGATTCCGGCCGGAATTTGTGCTTTCAAATCCTCCCAGCAAGTACCTATATCGCCACTCCAGGTAGTGGTTCCGTAATGCTGCATGCCGGCAAAGCCTGAGCGGGTTAGGATGAACACACGATCAACCGGATTCTTAGCCCGCTGTCCCTCGTAAATACCCTT
Source organism: Mangrovibacterium sp. (assembly GCF_059905295.1). Classification (NCBI taxonomy): domain Bacteria; kingdom Pseudomonadati; phylum Bacteroidota; class Bacteroidia; order Marinilabiliales; family Prolixibacteraceae; genus Mangrovibacterium; species Mangrovibacterium sp. The sequence continues at coordinate 60 of NZ_JBZQJF010000031.1, read as the reverse complement.
GGCATTCATTAAAGCAAACGCGTTGAAGTATTGGGTTGAAGATCCAAGAGCTGTTGGGTT
>NZ_JBZQJF010000030.1:0-9037 GCF_059905295.1 Mangrovibacterium sp. | reverse complement strand
CGGCTGCCATACAGTTTGGGGAACAGGTTCTTCACATACATCCACAGGAAAACTAAATCGACGCAAGTAATTCTGATTCCCTTCACCTAGTTCAACAAAATGACACCGTTTTTTAGCTTCTGAATTTCGTATACCCTCGCATAAAAAATGTCTATTACTTGATGAAAGCTCCACCTGTTTTTAGTTCGACCTTCTATCAATTAATGAAAGCTCCACTTATTTTTAGTTCGACCTTCTATCAATTAATGAAAGCTCCACTTATTTTCCCGGCAATCAATTATGAGTTGATAAACCCCTCCCTGGAATGTTCGGCACTCTTTCATTAACTGGTAGAAGCTCGCCCGATTTTCCGGTCAACAGTTCAACACTTGTTGAAAGCTCAATGGATCTCCCTCCTAAAGAATATACATGCTTCCGGGGAATCATCAACAAGGATGAAAATGGAGAGTTTTCCGGACATCAGGTTGTAATTATTATCCGAAGTTGGCGGGTTGTCTTGGAACTTGAAAGGTTAACGATTAACGATTATTGATTGCCGATTAGCGATTGAGTGAAGAGCAACCAGTAATAAGCAGCAGCTCCTAGTTTCCACAAGAGTACCTATAACCGCAACTCGAAACTCGAAACTTGAAACTTGGAACTCAGCAGGGACTTTCGCAAAAAAAGAACAGTTCGAAAGCAATAAAAAACGGCAAAACCCAGGGAGCTTTGCCGTTTTCATGAAGCGAAAATTTTCCTATATTTTGCTTGCAAATAAATCAAACTCGGTTGCATCATTGATCTTTACAGCACAGAAGTTACCAACCTGAATATCATCAGACTTATCGATCAACACTTCACAATCTACTTCAGGTGAATCATACTCGGTACGAGCAACAAAATAGTCCTCTTCTTCACGGTCAACCAATACCCGTAATTCTTTTCCAATTTGCTCCTGACTGAAACGCGCCGAGATAGCCTGTTGCATTTCCATCAACTCATCAGCACGCGCTTCTTTCACTTCCTGCGGGATATCGTCTTTATACATTTTATAAGCATAGGTATCATCCTCGCTCGAATAAGCAAACACGCCCATTCGTTCAAACGGATACTCCTGTACAAAAGCTTTCAATTCCTGGAAATCTTCATCGGTTTCACCCGGGTGACCAACAAGGAAGGTGGTACGCAAAGCAATGCCCGGTACTTCTTCGCGGATCTTCTCAATCAGCTGAATGGTTTCTTCTTTGTTGATCTTGCGCCGCATTGTTCCCAACATTTTGTCGGTAATGTGCTGCAAAGGAATATCCAGGTATTTGGCCACATTCTTGCGTTCACGCATCACACGGAGAACGTCCATCGGGAATTTTGAAGGATAGGCATAGTGCAGACGAATCCACTCCAGTCCTTCAATATCAGCCAAACGATCGATCAACTCAGCCAATTTACTTTCGCCGTAACGATCGATTCCGTAGTACGACAAGTCTTGCGCAATAACTAACAGTTCTTTTACACCGCCTTCAACCATTTCTTTCGCTTCTTCAACCAAACTCTCCATGTCGCGCGACTTGTGGTTGCCTGTAAATTGCGGAATAGCACAAAATGAACAATGACGGTTACATCCCTCACTAATCTTCAAATAAGCGAAATGTGCCGGTGTGGTCTTCACCCGGTGATACATCTTCTGTTCGTAGAAATTAGCATTCAAATCTTTCACAATTTCCTTAAAGTCGAACTTACCGTAGAACTTATCCACTTCAGGGATTTCCTTGGTCAAATCCTCTTTATATCGCGCCGACAAACAGCCCATAACCAACAACTTATCCAGCTTACCCGCTTTGCGTGCATCTACAAAATTCAGGATGGTATTCACCGATTCCTCTTTGGCATCGGCAATAAAACCACATGTATTCAGGATCACAATATTGGCATCATCTTCTTCCGAATCATGGACAACTTTAAAGCCATTCAGGTCTAACTGATTCAGCAACATTTCCGAATCAACCAGGTTCTTCGAACAGCCAAGGGTCATGATGTTTACTTTACCTCTCTTCATATTTTTGTGTCAAATTTTTATCGTCCTCTACAACAATCAAAATCAGCTCTGGTTTGCAAAGCTGATCACGAATACCTGTACGCTGTCGAAACATGGCGTAACAAGACATTCAAACAAGTTCTGTTTGGGGCTTTAGGTTGGTTGATCTTGGAAGTTGCTTACGAGAAGAGCGAATCTACAAATTCTGTCCGGTTGAAGATCTGTAAATCTTCCATCTTCTCGCCAATACCGATATATTTCACCGGAATCTTGAATTGATCACTGATTCCGATTACCACACCACCTTTGGCAGTTCCGTCAAGCTTGGTTAATGCCAAAGCCGTAACTTCGGTAGTCTTGGTAAATTGCTTAGCCTGCTCAAAAGCGTTTTGGCCGGTTGAGCCGTCCAATACAAGCAAAACTTCATTGGGTGAATTCGGAACAACCTTCTGCATAACTTTCTTAATCTTCGAAAGCTCATTCATCAGGTTGATTTTATTGTGCAAACGGCCGGCAGTATCGATAATCACCACATCGGCTCCCTGCGCTTTGGCCGATTTCAGGGTATCAAATGCCACCGATGCCGGGTCTGAGCCCATATCCTGACGAACAAGAGGCACATCAACGCGCTTGGCCCATACTTCCAGCTGATCAATTGCAGCAGCACGGAATGTATCGGCAGCACCTAAGATCACCTTCTTGCCAGACAGCTTAAAGTTGTAAGCCAATTTTCCAATGGTGGTTGTTTTGCCAACACCATTTACACCAACAACCATAATAACATAAGGTTCTTCGCTTTGAGGGAGCTCAAAATCGGAAACATCGATCGAATTATTCTCTTCCAGTAAAGCTGCGATTTCTTCCTTCAAAATACGATTCAGTTCAGAAACGCCCAGGTATTTATCCCGATCAACGCGTTCTTCAATCCTGTGAATAATTTTCAGCGTTGTATCAACACCTACATCAGAGGTAATCAGCACTTCTTCAAGGTTATCCAAAACCTCATCATCGACTGTCGATTTACCAACAACAGCACGACTCAGCTTCTGAAAAACACTTTCTTTGGTTTTTGCCAAACCTTGATCAAGGCTTTCTTTTTTAGCCTTAGAAAATAATCCGAACAGACCCATATTTACTTTTATTTTGAGGTCGCCAATTTACAAAATTATGCCGAATAACAGGAAGGAAATCACCGGTGAAGCTAAGTTTTTGATATCAAAATGTTTTACTCTTTTTTCAGCCGACTGATTTCGGTCTTCATTTCAGTCAATATATCCGAAAGCCGATTAATTTCGAGGTGATTTGGTTGGGGTAAATTAAAACTCAAAACGCCATCGGCTTTCCATATTTCGAGCACGTTCGATGTTTCCACTTCGTATGGTTCATAAATCGTATTATCAGATTTCAGCAATAGCAGGTTGTCTTCTTTCAGGTAAACACGTTTATAAACCAACCCTTCATCTTGTGTAATTAACACGTAAGTTTCCCCACTTCTGATATCAGTAATCGATTCTACAAACTCGCAAAAAACATAAGAGCCCGCTTGCACAGGAAGCATGCTATCTCCTTTCAACTGAAATACCCGATAGGTACGACCGCGCGAGAGTTCCGGAACCGGCATGTCAAAAAACGGCAGTTGCCCCATGTATTCAGGGTCGGCATATCCGTTCAGGTAGCCAGCCGAAGCTTTAATGGGCACCACCGAAATCAATTCTTCATTTTTAGCATTAACCACAACTGTCAGAACCTTCAAATCGCCGACCTGTGAGACCTTCGCAGTATTTATCTGGCTTAAATCCTGACTAATCAGCTCATCTAAACTCAAATTAAAAGTTGAAGCCATTTGTTGCAGCATGGAGATTTTGGGGGTAGCTCTCCCCTCTTCGTAGGCACCAATATGCGAACGCTTTAGTCCGAGTTTATCTGCCAAATCAAGTTGAGTCAGGCTATTTCTCTGACGAAGATATTTAAGATTATTGGGCAAGTAGTTCATCGTGCTAATATTTTTAGTGTAAACCAAATTTAATACTAATATTTTTAGCCAGAGCTAATTTTATTAGTATTTTTAAATCATCGCTTTAGCAAATCAGTCTAAATATAGCCTATAATGAAGGAAACGACACTTGAAAAACTAAAAATATTAGCAGACGCTGCGAAATATGATGTATCATGTGCATCGAGCGGCAACAATCGATCAAACTCCGGAGGGATTGGAAATGCGGTTACTGCTGGTATTTGCCACAGCTTCACCGATGACGGGCGTTGTATCAGTTTATTAAAGATCTTAATGACAAATTACTGCATTTACGATTGTGCATATTGCATCAACCGGCGTACAAACGACCGCCCAAGAGCCACCTTGTCCCCACAAGAGGTTGTTGACCTCACAATTGGATTTTACAGGCGCAACTATATTGAAGGACTTTTCCTTAGTTCGGGAATTATAAAAAATGCCGACTATACGATGGAGCGCCTGATGCTTGTTGCCCGAAAACTGAGACTCGAAGAACGATACAATGGCTATATTCATCTGAAAGCAATACCCGGGGCAAATCCGGAATTAATCCGGCAGGCCGGGCTCTTCGCCGACCGACTGAGCGTAAATATTGAAATCCCAACCGAGCAGCAACTTCAACGGCTGGCTCCCGAGAAAAATTTCACATCGGTACTGCAACCAATGGACCAGATAAAAACCGGTATTCAACTTTACAAAGAAGAACGCAAAAAATATCGCTATGTCGATAAGTTTTCACCTGCCGGGCAAAGTACTCAATTAATCGTTGGAGCCAGTCCCGAAAGCGACCGGCAAATCCTCTCATTAGCATCAGGCTTGTACAAGCAGCAAAGTCTGAAACGGGTTTACTATTCGGGCTACTTACCAGTAAACGACTACGACAAACGCCTTCCTGCCATAAAGACGCCTCCGTTAGTTCGGGAAAACCGCTTGTATCAGAGCGACTGGCTGATGCGGTTTTACCATTTTCAGGCCGATGAGATTTTATCTCCCGAACAGCCGTTTCTGGATCTGGAGATTGACCCCAAATTGGCCTATGCAATTCGAAATCTTCATCTCTTCCCGGTCGATATTAATCGAGCCGACTACGAAATGATCCTGCGCGTTCCCGGAATTGGAGTTCAATCGGCCCGAATGATTGTTGACGCCAGGCGTTTTAGACGGCTAACCAGCCTTCACCTAAAAAAGATTGGCGTTGTTATGAAACGGGCTCAATATTTTATTACCTGCAACGAGCTATCAGCTCACAGCCGGGATTGGGACCCCAACATTTTACGAAGCCACATCATACATGAAAGCCAAGGCAAACATCGGAAAGCAGGAGATACACAACTGAGCTTATTTCATTTTCACCAAAACGCTATTTCGACAAGCAAACAATTACCCCATTTTAAAGATTAGATAATGGCAACTCTTATATACGACGGAACATTCGCAGGCTTTATGACTGTTATTTTTGAGTGCTATGCACAAAAACTGGAGCCAACTGCCATACACAAGGAAGGCGCTTTCCAGGAAAGTTTATTTGCTGAGCAAATTACGATTGAAACCAACGTGCTTAAATCGCAACGAGTTTTTAAGGGACTCCAACAAAAGCTTCACCCCCGAAACCAAGAGCTACCGGTATTAGCTTTCCTTTCGGATGAAAACGACATCGAGATGCGCCTTTATCGGTTTATTAAAAGAGTTTTTCAAGCTCCTTGCAGAATTGACACGGACTATTCCGATCCGGATGTTCTTGCCCTCAAAAAGATTGAGCGGACAGTTCTGAAAGAGTCAATGCGGATCCTTCAATTCGTGCGGTTCCAGCAGACCATTGACGACATTTACTTTGCCCCAATAGAACCTCAGTTTGATGTACTCCCCTATGCGATCAAGCATTTTAAGAAGCGATTTGCGGATCAAAAATGGCTAATTTACGACATCAAACGAGACTATGGCTTTTTCTATAATCTGAAGGATGTTTCGGAGATCAGGCTAAGCGAAAAGAATTTTTCGGTGTATGATGGTAAGTTAGCAAACAACATTGCAAAAGAATGCGAAGCTGACTATCAAACGCTCTGGAGAAGTTATTTCAAGCATACCAATATAGAAGAACGCAAAAATCCGAAGCTACAGAAACAACATATGCCGCGCCGCTATTGGAAATTTTTGACTGAGAAAAATGAAGTCTCTTCACCACCGGATACAAAAAAAGCTCCCACCAAGTGAGAGCTTTTCCTTAAAGCAAAGTATATATTACTTTTTAAAATAATCTTTAACCATTTCGTTAGGAACGATACCTTCTTGAAATGTGTATGAGCCAGTCTTAGAAGATTTAGTCATCTTGATTACTTTTGCGTAACCTTTACCAGCTCCTTTTTGCAATGATGCAACTGCTTTCTTAGCCATATCTCAAGTTATTTAATTTCGCGATGAACAGTTACTTTTTTCAAGAATGGGTTGTATTTTTTCAACTCCAAACGTTCTGCTGTATTCTTACGGTTTTTTGTAGTAATGTAACGAGAAGCTCCTGGAACACCAGATTCCTTTTGCTCAGTACATTCTAAAATAACCTGAACTCTATTTCCTTTTTTTGCCATGTTCTAAGGTGTTAAATAGTTTTGATCAAACCTTGTTCCTGAGCATTTTTCAATGCTGCACTCAATCCATTTTTATTAATGGTACGCAATCCGGCAGCTGAAACAGTCAACGAAATCCAACGATCTTCTTCTGGAAGATAGAATTTCTTATTGAACAAGTTCGGGCTAAACCGACGTTTGGTCTTTCTATTCGAGTGAGAAACATTATTTCCCACCATTGCTTTTTTTCCGGTTATTTGACAAATTCTTGACATTGTCTTTATTTTTTACAGAATCACACACGTTTTTCAAACAGTTCGCAAAATAAGTGCTTTTTCTTGAAATAATCAAACTGTTACGTAAGTTTTTTATACTTTTTCACAACAAATTTCAGAAGTTGAGCACCCATTACTGCACATTGTCTGCCGCAAAATACGAAATTCAGCCCTTTTTCCACACATTCACGTTCGTCTAAATGCATTTTTTTTACGCATACAGAAGCCTGTCTTACAAAATACCACCATGCACTTTCTCTGACATTACAGAACAAGAAGCAAACAATCAACTTATTGAATAGCAATAGACAATAAAGAAAATACAGAACAAAAGTGCTTTATTATTCGTTTATATCTCAGATATTACGATTTCAAGATGAATTTTCTCAAAAGTTAAAACCTTCGGGTAGCATACACAGTTTAATAGTAACAAAGAATCATTCTTCAAACCTTTAAAATAGTAAATCATGGAAGAACAAATGAATCAAATGCCTCGCATAGGCGACATGGCTCCCGATTTTAAAGCAAATACCACTTACGGTCCCATTCAATTTTCGGAATACAACAAAGGCAGTTGGGTTATTTTATTTTCACACCCTGCTGATTTTACGCCGGTATGCACAACAGAAATGAGTGGCTTTGCCATTCGAAGTGATGAATTCAAAGCATTAAACACTAAACTCATGGGTTTGAGTATCGACAGTATTCATGCTCACGTTGCCTGGGTGAACAATGTAAAAAAGAATTCAGGGGTCTTGTTTAACTTTCCAATTATTGCCGACATTGACATGAAAGTAGCAAAATTGTACGGCATGCTTCAGCCTAATGAAAGCGAAACTGCTGCTGTCCGTGCGGTATTCATTATCGACCCAACCGGGAAAGTTAGACTAGTCATGTACTACCCGCTCAATGTGGGACGGAACATGGACGAAATTGTTCGTGCATTAAAGGCCTTGCAAACATCGGACAAACACAGTGTAGCGCTTCCATTGAACTGGGTACCGGGAGAAAAAGTTATTGTTCCACCACCTAAAACAGTGGATGAAATGGAAGAACGTGAGAAATCGGACTATGAAATGATGGATTTTTACCTGGCCAAAAAAGATTTGTAAAAGATAATTCATAAGGTTTTGAAAGGAGATAACATTCTGTTGTCTCCTTTTCTTATATTTATCAAAAACAAATTATCTTAGGGTTAGTAATATTTAATCTATGAAAACAGATAGACAGCGCTATTATCCAACTTTTCTGGGAGCAGCTCACCTGGTTATTCTTTATATTTTCATACAAACCATTGTAGACTTTCCATTGGCTGTTTGGGATTATTATCATGGAACTGATTTTCTGTACAATCCGGCCAAGAAAATTGTACTTGGCGTTGGTTCAATCGTCTTCATCTTGTATTACGGCTACCGAAAAGCTAAAACCTCGATAAAAAAGCTTTTCCCGATGAAACTGTTTAACCCCTTGATTTTGATTCCGGTCATCCTCTTTTTAATGAGTGCCCAGGTGTTTTTAAACGAAATCAATGCCTGGGTCGATAAAATTTTGCCTGCCCCACCTTGGTTTTGGGAACTGTTTGATAAAATTTTCAAGAATGACTTCGGAATTTGGGGCGCAATTTTGAAAGTTGTTGTCATTGCTCCAATTATTGAAGAGTTGATCTTTCGCGGAATAATTATGCACGGTTTTATGCGTAACTACCCACAGTTGATTGCCATCTTCTTTTCAGGTTTGCTCTTTGCACTGTTTCACCTAAATCCCTGGCAATTTCCGGCAACCTTCATTTTAGGCTGCCTCTTGGGGTGGATCATGATTATTACACGAAACATTTTTGCATGTATTTTGGGACATGCCATCAACAACGCATTGGTCATGCTCAGTATGGAATACTACCGGGAAATTTCCGAATCTTCATTTTTCCTGCTCGAACGCCCCCAACAGCTTCACATCAGTTATTTGGTAGCCATTTTTAGCTTGGTTTTAATCGGTATTTTTGCAGCTTTTTCAAAACGAAATCAACTAACCGACTGATGGATTATGTATTAATTATTCTGGGAGCCGCATTGATACTTATTGGAATTGCTGGAGCAATCCTTCCGGTGATCCCTGGTACTCCAATAAGTTATGCAGGAATTCTGCTCCTCCATTTTACATCGAAATACCAGTTTAGTTT
>NZ_JBZQJF010000029.1:0-6400 GCF_059905295.1 Mangrovibacterium sp. | reverse complement strand
CGAAAAAGAGGGTAACGAACCGTCAGAGAAACAGGTCGTTTTAAGTTTACAACCTGATGGCATTGATGGGAAGGATGCTAACTTTAGTTTTCTGATTCCGGATCGGAATATGGGGGACAACGAAAATATCCATCTGTATGCCTGGACGCAAAACGGTGAGTTAAATGTAAATCGGGTGGCAATTGATTTTGATTTAAGTTCGATTCCTGCTGATGCACAAATAGATAGTGCTTTTATATCCTTTTATTATAACAATACCTCTATTTATGGTGCGGGACATAGCGGAGATAATAGTTTTGTGATTGAACGGATTACTTCAGCCTGGGAAGAGTCAACCATAACATGGAACAATCAACCATCGACAACTTCAGTTGATCAGGTTAGTGTTCCTGCTTCGGTTTCAGCTACGCAGGATTTTACAGATATTAATATTTCGGACCTGGTTGCCGATATTTTAAATGATCAGGCTAACAGTTACGGATTCTTATTGAAATTCCAGAATGAGGACCCCTATAAAATTTTGCTGTTTGCCTCAAGTGATCATCCGGATGCGACGATTCGACCTAAACTGGATGTTTACTATACGGTAGTGAGATAGCAAGGAACCCTCTGCTGGTTCGGATTTATAAACCGAACCAGCAGAGGGTATAATATCTATTGGCAAATCAACCATACTTCAAAAGCCCATTCGAAGCTTGAAAGATGCTTATCCTGAATTGATGTTGTTTTCTGGTTCTTCTGTTATGCAATCCGGATTTCGCGAAATGTTAAATTCTTAATATCCGGCAGCATGATTTTTCGAATTACAGTGGGAAAATAGTAACTAGCAGATCGAACCTCGTACAGCCGTAATTTAATCGTTTCCTCTTCAGCATGGAATAAAAGTATTCCAATGGGGGAATATTCCTTTGGTCCTCGGTCACTGAGCTAATCTTTCCTATCGGCCTTGTTGTAAATGTTAATACTTAAAAAAGAGATTTCATGAAAACGCATCTGTTGACGACTTTTTGCCTTTTTGTTCTTATAGCCAGTTCTTGCCAGTCGAAAAAGGAACAGGGTGGAAAAAAGCTTTATTCCGGAAATCCAATCTTGCCCGGTTGGTATGCCGATCCGGAAGGAGCAATCTTTGGTGACGAATATTGGATTTACCCAACTTATTCCGATCATTACGGGACGCCTGATACTTCAACCTATGTTTCGGAGGAGCAGCTGGCCGTACGAAAAAACGCGATTAATAAACACTATTTTGTACCAACCTTCTTTAATGCCTTTTCTTCGAAAGATTTAATTACCTGGGAAAAGCATCCTCATGTGTTGGATATTAAAGATGTTGCGTGGGCATCGTATGCTTTATGGGCGCCCTCGATTATTCACGAGAATAACAAATATTACCTTTTCTTTTCGGCCAACGACATTCAGAATGAAGATCAGGTTGGTGGTATCGGTGTGGCTGTTGCAGATAGTCCAGCCGGACCTTTCCACGATGCTATTGGGAAGCCTCTGATTAATGAGATTAAAAATGGGGCTCAGCCAATCGATCAATTTATTTTCCGCGATGATGACGGGCAGCACTATCTTTATTATGGAGGCTGGGGACATTGCAATGTTGTTAAACTCAGTAAGGATCTGTTGCATGTCGAATCGTTTGATGATGGAGAGCGTTTCAAGGAAATTACCCCTGAGCATTATGTCGAAGGCTCTTTTCTATTCAAACGAAATGGTAAATACTATTTCATGTGGTCGGAAGGTGGTTGGATGGGGCCCGATTACAGTGTAGCTTACGCGATCGGAGATTCCCCAACCGGCCCTTTTAAACGGATCGCAAAAATATTACAGCAAGATTCGACTATTGCAACAGGTGCTGGTCATCATTCGGTAATTCATATTCCCAATACGGACGATTATTATATCATTTATCATCGCCGTCCTTTGGATACAACTATTCCTTATCACCGTGAAACTTGTATCGACAAAATGACTTTTGATAAAAATGGGTTTATCAACCCTGTGAAAATGACCAATGTAGGCGTAGAGCAGCGAATATTAAAAGAGTAGTTAAATAATTCAGCGGGGGTGACAGGAATATCTGGCGCGGTTTTGTAATTTTAAAAATTGAAGTTTGTCGCATGCTTGTAGAAGGAACCTATTTAACGTTTGCCGCAAAAGAACAGAGGAAGTTGAGATAGATGAATCGAAAACCATTTGAAATAGTTAAGGTATACCTGCCGGATCAGAGCCAACCGTCGTTAAAGGAACTGTTTGAAAAGCTTACAACCATTTCGGAGATCAAGAAGTGTTCCTTTTGCGGTTGCAATGTGAATACCTTAACTGAATTTGTTGAACTTGCGGAAGCTAAGCAGGAGAAGGAGCTTGCTGAAAAGGCGGGGAAACTCCTTGAGAAGATTAAGGCTCAGAAGAAATATGATTGCCTGGGATGTAATCCCTGTCTTCCGGCCGGGCTTTCGAATCATTTGTTTGAAATGAGGGATGATAAACCTGCCGGGAACCTGGTTACTTGTTCGTCTCTTTCTTGCGGATGCCATACACCCAAGTCCAAAAGCAAGTGGCCCGTTGAAAAGGGCGATTATTTGGTCGGAAATGAGAAGGCATCTGTTGCCATTAATACCTTATCGAATAAAGAGCTGCCTGAGGAACTGTTCAAGCTTCTGAAAGATAAGATCTGCCTGGTTGGTTACTGTGAAACCGAAAATATAGGTGTTGAGAAAATTGTGAAAAACATGATCTCGAATCCCAACATCCGAACATTACTTGTTTGCGGTAACGAAAGCGGGCAGCACATGATGGATGGCCATTTTGCCGGGCAGGCATTGCTGGCTTTGCATAAAAATGGCATAAGTGAGACCAACAGAATCATTGGAGCAAAAGGGAAACGTCCGTTGGTGAAAAACCTGAACCGGGAGCAAGTTGAACGTTTTCAGGCTCAAATTGAGTTAGTCGAGCTTATTGGAAATAATTCAACCGACGACATCATTCAAGCGGTGATGATCGCGCTTTCAAAAGCCAGGCAGGCATTTCCGGAACAAGCGATGATTGAAGAACCGGGAAAGGAGCTTATCGCACAAAACCCGGAAAAGCTGGTATTCGACCCTAAAGGTTATTTTGTGATTATCCCGGATCAAACAGAGCGTAAGATATACGTTGAATATTATGCCAACACCGGAGAATTAGTACATACCGTTACCGGTGATGATGCTGCAAGTATTTACTACACCATTATTGAAAAAGAATTGATCTCCAGGCTGGACCATTGCGCTTATCTGGGCCGGGAATTAACGAAAGCCGAATATTTTATCAAATATAATATTCCCTACATACAAGATAAGGCATTGGGTGAATTGACTGAAGAATAAAATCCAAATGCCCCTCGTTTTAACATAGAGGAAACGAGAGGCAAGTGGGGGATTTCTATTGACAACTGGCTTACAGAAAACCGGAATTTCCAATAAGATATTTTCGGGTTATGGAATCAATGTATTTGTTTGAATTGTTCTCTCAACTGGTTGAGACGATCAAATGTTGCAGCGCTTTTTCGTGACGATGATTCGGTGAGTGCCGCAATATAATAGTAGGCTGCTATTAAATATGAGCTGTTAAATAACCCAGCACTGATAAACATGGTTGCTGTTTCTTCCGTTAATCCGTTTGCGAACCAGAGCTCTTCTGCTTCTGTATCCTCCTCGATTAATGGGTAACGTTCGACTAAAAACTCTGCTAAATCTGAAGCATAGGCAAATCTAACTAATACGGCATAAGCAATTAACTGATCGTTTGAATCGAATACGATCAAGAGATTCGGAGCTTTACTTGAATAATTATCATAGCCGATACCATTTTCGGTTGTGACATCAGGTGTTCCAAATTGCTGAATAAGCTCGCTTTTGGACATGCCATACGCTAAATCCGGTTCCGGGTAAAGATTTTGCGTTGCTGCAACGGTCAGGCTAAAGACTTTCATATCCTCACCATTGTTTAGCGTAATATCCGTTTCGCCAACATACATAGCTGTAACTAGTCCTGTTGCTGTTACAGTCGCATGATAAGCATCTTTTACCGTATAGCTAATGTCAGTTCCGGAGCTTGCATTAATTTGGTATTCGTCGCCAAAGTTTAAGGTGGTGTTTGATTCACTTAGTGAGATTTCGTTGGAATCTTCCTTCCCGCAGGATAGCAGTAAAATGCTCATGAGGAATAAGCAAAGTGTGATTTTGTTTTTCATGGTTTTGGTTTTTCTGAAACATCAATTCATCGTTTGTAATCTCGTATTGTAGTTGTAAAAAACGACTTTACGAGTGGCTAACAAAGCCGTACATTTTCATGGACAGCAAAAAAGGCGGTATCCAAACACTGGATCCACCCTTACTGCTTGTTTACGAAGTGACAGGAGGCTTGTTATCCGTAATTTGCAGGATATTTCCGGTTCGAGACAGTGATGTTAGAGCCTCTGTCTTAGTCTTTGGATGAAGTTCAGTGCCGGAAGAAGAATTTCGTAACTTTAGCCATCCACAATATCAAAGACTTTTCGATGCAGCGATACGAAGCAATGGAACAGCAAAAGAAATACATCTGGTATGCAAGTTATGGATCCAACCTTTGGGAAGAGCGGTTTTTATGCTACTTGCTTGGTGGCAGCCCCGAGGGAACAGAACGGGTTTACGAAGGTTGTCTGGATAAAACATTGCCTTTGGGTAGTGAGAAGACAATCATCAAGCGGCAGCTGTATTTTGCACGACAATCGGAAACCTGGTCGCAAGGGGGTGTTGCCTTTATTGAAACCAGTGAGGATGAGTCGAAACAAACCTACGGCCGGATGTATTTGATAACAGAAGATCAGTTTCGGGATCTTGTTGAGCAGGAGATTGATACCGACGAAGCGTTGACGATTGATTTCAAGAGCATCGAAAAGAAAGGAAGTCTGGTAATCAAAGAAGATTCGTGGTATGGAAATATTCTTTTTCTGGGGCTGCACGACGATTTCCCAATCTTCACCTTTACCTTTCAGGAAAATAGCCAGCCAACAACGAAACCTGTTCCTGCATACTTGAAAACGATCATGAATGGGTTAAAAGAAAGCTACCTGTTAACAAATGAGCAAATTGTAGCTTACCTGGCCCATAAACCCGGTGTTGCCGGTAACTATACCAAAGCTGAATTGATGGAAATTGCCAAGTGAGAGATCAGGCAGGTTCTACCGGATTGGAAGTTATAATCGGCATTGGAGCGCAAAACTTCTTTTGAAGAAAGCAGGGAGAGCACTGGTTTTCAAGCTTAATATTCAGCCGATGCAAAATTCACACATTGACATTCTACCTTTTTATTTGGCATGAAGTCGAATCGCACGATGTAGTTGACCACAATGGGCTCATCTGATTCCATGCCCGGCTTCCATGATTTTAATGAACCAATTACCCGCAAGGCTTCTTTGTTTAAATCCTCATCGATACCCCGGTAGATTTCAGAATTCTTCAACAGTCCGTCTTGATCAACGGTAAAACGAACATATACGCTACCGGTAATGTTTTTTTTAATGGTTCCTTTATGGAAATTAATTAACGAATCGAGGTCGTTTTTTAATGCAATATCTCCGCCGGGGTATTCCGGCATTTTCTCAAAGCTCAGATCAACTATTTCCTTCTGATCCTGGGCATTGCTTTGAGTTGAGGTTGAAACCAGCACAACGAACACAATAACGAGTAACCGGAATATTTTTGTTTTCATGATTTGTAAACTTTTCTTTTCATCCGTTTACGGGATAACAGCTTCTCCGGTTTAGCTTACTGAAAATTCAAGGGCGAAACAGCTAACAAATGCTTGCTTTCAGGGAACTTATCTCCGGTTTGGTGAGTAATTATTAATAGAGAGGCTGTCCTCTATGTTGAAAACAGCCTCTTGACGAGTATTAAATTTCCTGCCATGGGGGAAAAAGTCAAATATCGACGTATTGCAGAGAATCCTGCCTGGGCCTGGGCTGTTTTGGCGATGCTGGTTTCTTTGTTCTTTCTCGGTTTCCTGGACGATGAGGGACATCGAAAAAGTAACTTCATCTTGATTGCATTCGCACTCGCTTACGATGCATTTTTGGTTGTTTCCTGTTATGTGATTTGCCTGGCGCATCCGAAGAGTGTTTGGTACACACCGGTGATTTGTCAAGTAGCAACAATCAGTACAGTTATCTGGAAGTACCCGTTGTGGACTGACTCTGAGATCGTTTTAATCTTGCTGGTCCTTGGAATTGGTTTTACCGTTTGGGCCGCAATAAGTGGTGCAAAGGATGGACGTCGCCGGTCTGCCTCGTCTTAGTTCTTTTAATTCACCTGATAGCTTTGGTTATACTCCGGTATTTTCAGAAATTTCAAGGCCGATTGAACAAGGCTTGTTTCTG